>JANWVE010000184.1 GCA_025057675.1 Bacteroidia bacterium | reverse complement strand
GAGATTATAGAGAGTTTTAAGATGGTAGAACGAGATAAAGAGAAATTAGCGGAGGAATTAAAGCAGGAAAAACAACGTGCAGAACAAGAGAAGCAACGCACAGAGCAAGAAATACAACGCGCAGAACAAAAACAAAGGGAATTAGAGCAGGAAAAACAACGCGCAGAGCAAGAAAAGCAACGTGCAGAACAAAAAGAAAAAGAATTAGAACAAGAAAAGCAACGCGCAGAGCAAGAAAAGGTCAGCATGATAAGGGAGATGCTCAAACAGGGTATGAACAAAGAAATAGTCATGCAAATCGCCAAAGTAGATGAGTTGTTCTTAAAAAAGTATAACTTGATATAAACCTGCAACAATCCTTAATTTTTATATTTGATTTCTCTCTACCCAAGGTTATTTTCAAAAGCTAAGTTTAATTTTTGGGGCGTGTACTTGCTCGCTTTTCGATACGCTCATGCAAGCAAGGTCGGTGTACTGCAGGTGGTGCTACGCACCGCTCACACACTCTCTGCACACCTCACGCAGCAGTATTTTGCCGTTTTACCTTGTTTGTATATATGCGTTTGCTTTATCTTGTTTAATATTCATTATCAATCATTTACAAGGTTAAAATTTTTTACTTTGTTTTAAGTATTGCTATTTTACCTTGTTTTACATTGATTTTGAAGCATATACAAGGTTAAGTTTTGAATACGCAGACTTTACACAACTCTTTAACCTTGATTAAATAAGCTTTAACCTTGTTTTTCGTTCATTTTCAAATATTTACAAGGTTAAAATTAAGTTTTATCTTGTTTAGCATTCATTTTTAGGCACTTACAAGATTAAGTTTGAATAAGTTAAGTAAGGTTAGTCTATTAGCTGCTTGCGTGAGGCATGCGGAGGGCAAGCCGTCAGGCTTGGTGCGAAGCCCCTCGCCCACGCCCTCAACCTCATAACCAGGGGGTGGGCGGGTGGGGCGTAGCACCGTTAGCCCGTAGCACGCCGACCTTGCCCACACGAGCACAGCGAGCCGTGGGCAAGGACACGCCCAAAAACATAAAAACCCAAAGTATAAAAAACGGGGTAGGCAAACTGGATTGCTACCCCATGTCTATTATACTTCGGTAACTTAATTACTATACCTACTATACCGCAAAGCTCTCTCCGCATCCGCAGGTACGGGAAGCATTTGGATTGATAAAGTGGAAACCTTTGCCATTTAGACCATCAGAAAAGTCTAATTCTGTGCCTACTAAGTACAACAAGCTTTTCATGTCCACGAATATTTTGAGTCCTTTATCCTCAAAAACGTGGTCGCCTGCTTTGGGTTCGTTATCGAAATCCAGATGGTAGGAAAGACCAGAGCATCCTCCACCTGTGATAGACACACGCAAGCCGTAAGAGTCATCAAGGTTGCTCTCTTTTTTGAGAGATAATACTTTTTGAAGTGCTTTCTCACTGATGGTAATCATAGTTTGCTCAGTTTTTTAATCATTTTTTAATGATGGTCTTCTAATTTCAAAGGCTCTAAGCCATTTTTTATCCGCCAGTCATTGATAGCGGCTTTTATAGCGTCCTCTGCTAAAACGGAGCAGTGAATTTTTACAGGGGGCAAACTGAGCTCTTCAACGATATCCATGTTGTCTATTTTTAGAGCCTCATCAATAGTTTTTCCTTTCAGCCACTCCGTAGCCAGTGAGGAGCTAGCTATGGCAGAACCACATCCATAAGTTTTGAACTTTGCATCAATGATGGTTTTAGTCTCGGGGTCTACTTCAATTTGAAGGCGCATAACGTCGCCACATTCAGGGGCGCCCACTAATCCCGTGCCTACTTCTTTTTTGTTTTTATCCAATGTTCCCACGTTGCGGGGATTATTATAGTGGTCTATTACTTTATCTGAATATGCCATATTTCTCTCCTTCTGTTTAAGTTTATTTAATTTTGATTTTTTTGAATAAATTCAAATTCCGCGGATTTTAACGAAAATACAATAAAAAAGTTCTAATGAGCTTTCCATTCTACTTTTGAAAAATCTACTCCTTCTTTGAACATCTCCCATAATGGACTTACTTCTCTCAATCGAGCTACTGCTTGCTGAACATAGGGAATAGTGTAATCTATCTCTTCCTCTGTGGTAAATCTACCTAAACCAAAGCGAATAGATGAATGCGCTAATTCGTCATTTACACCTAATGCTTTAAGAACATAGGAAGGTTCTAATGATGCTGAGGTACAAGCTGAACCTGATGAAACAGCAATGTTTTTGATGCCCATCATTAACCCTTCGCCTTCTACAAAGTTGAAAGATATGTTTGAAACGTGTGGTAGCCTATGTTCTCTGCTTCCATTTACATAGGTTTCCTCAATAGTGGTTGTAAGAGCGTGTTCTAATTTATCACGAAGTTTGGCTAATCTTACACTTTCGGTAGGCATTTCTTGCTGTGCTATTTCGCAGGCTTTTCCTAAACCTACAATGCCAGGAACGTTCAAAGTGCCTGACCTCATACCTCTTTCATGTCCTCCGCCATCCATTTGTGCAGTTACCTTCACACGTGGGTTTTTTCTACGTACGTACAAAGCTCCTACCCCTTTTGGTCCGTAGATTTTATGTCCTGACATAGCTAATAGGTCTATACCGTCTGCTTCTACATCAACGGGAATTTTACCTACTGCTTGTGTGGCATCAGTCATGAAGAGTACGCCTCTGCTTCTTACTATTTTGGATATTTCTCTAATGTTTTGAATAGTACCTATCTCGTTGTTAGCGTACATTACAGAGACAAGTATAGTTTTGTCAGTTATGGCGTCCGCTAGTTGGTTCAAGTCTATAAGACCCTCTTTATTGACAGGTAGATAGGTTACTTTTTTGCCCAGTCTTTCTAAGTGTTTGCAGGAGTCTAGTACTGCTTTATGTTCGGTTACTACGGTAATGATGTGGTCGCCTTTTTTTTCGTACATTTCTGCTACGCCTTTTATCGCTAAGTTGATAGCTTCCGTAGCTCCTGAGGTAAATACAATTTCTTTTTCATTAGCGTTAATTAGTTTAGCGACTTGTTCTCTGGCATAATCCACAGCTTCCTCAGCTTCCCAACCAAAAGAATGGTTTCTACTTGCGGCATTACCAAACTTTTCTGTAAAGTAGGGTATCATAGCTTCCAAAACCCTTGGATCTAAGGGTGTGGTTGCGTTATTGTCTAAATAAATCGGAATTTTCATAGTTTTTATGATGTACCTGTTGTAAGCAGATAATTTTTAATCCTATTTTTCAAACCACAAAATTACAAAAAATAGTTCCTGAAAGTATATCAATTCTATTTTACAATTAGAATCATGTAAAAAAACGCAAATGTAGATTTTATTTGTACGCCTTTTAATCATGTTTTTCTTTTTTGTTTTTTTGAGCATTTCTCTTGATGCGCTTCAGGTCGCACGCATAAGCGAAGAGCAGGACGCCTGCAAGGACATGATCAAAAAATTTAAGATATCTTACTTTTAAAAACTACGCTTTGTGTAAAGAGTAAAAATAGACTTATTACAAAAAAATATATATCTCACTACCCGAAAAAAGCTCTCTATTCCCGAATCCGGATATGATTATACCGCCATATCTAAACATAATACACACTAAGTAGAACGCCAATCATATTGATTAAAATGTAGTCCATTCCTAACTTATTACGAACTTTTAACTTTTTTTTGAAGTTATTTCTTAAAACCATTAATATTGCATGTTGTATTCATTTAGAAACACCTTGTACTTCATTAAAATAAAAGGAAAAGCCAAAATACCTGACTATATTCAGGTAAGAGACGAAACACTAGCTTTGATAGCTTATTTCAGGGCAGATCACATAGAGAATGGCTTAAAGCAAATTGATATGCCCCACCATAATGATACTATAAAAGAATTCATTCAAAGTTTAGACTACGGCAAGCTAACTTACTTAAAACTAAACTAAACTATGTTCTCAGCAGAACCTGTTGTACAAGTACAGCAAGCTAGTATTGACATCAAAGGCAGAAACATTCTGCGAAACGTCAGTTTTACTGTACAAAAAGGCGAATTCTGCTATGTAATTGGTAGAACAGGCTCTGGTAAAAGTTCTATACTCAAGATGTTATATGCAGAGCTAACCCCTACGGAAGGTCAGGTAAGAGTGGCTGGATTTGATGTAAAAAACATTAAAAAAAATGATATACCTTATCTGAGGAGAAAGCTGGGCATCATTTTTCAAGATTTTCAACTTTTACCAGACAGAAATGTTAGCGAAAACATTGAGTTCGCTTTACGTGCCACTGGATGGACAGATACCATCAAAATAAAAAATAAAATATCTGAAGTTCTGATGATGGTGGGCTTATCCGCAAGGGCTCTATCTTATCCTCATGAGATATCAGGCGGGGAGCAGCAAAGAGTTGTGATAGCCCGCGCGCTTATTAACGACCCTTTACTTATCATAGCAGATGAGCCAACGGGCAACTTAGATCCTGAGGTGTCCAAAGAGATTATTCAAATTTTACTCAACATACATAAAATGGGAACTGCTGTTCTATTAGCTACCCATGACTACTCCATTCTTAAAAAAAATCCATTCAAAACATTAGAATGCCGATTAGGAGAAGTAGTAGAGCATTCTCAAAGTTATATTGCTCAAAAGTCCTGGGATTAGAGTAATTTTACATTAAGTCTAAAAGATAATTTTATTTTTGGGCGTGTCCCTTCGCTGCGCTTCGGGTCGGCGTGCTGCGGGCTACGCTATCGCTTCGGTGCTACGCACTGCT
>JANWVE010000183.1 GCA_025057675.1 Bacteroidia bacterium | reverse complement strand
ACCGAAGCGATAGCGCAGCCCGCAGCACGCCGACCTTGCCCACACGAGCGCAGCAAGCCGTGGGCAAGGACACGCCCAAAAAAATAAAATTTAATCATCCAAATCTATCCAGAACAACATACTAAAATACCTTCGGTTGCTTGTAATTCATTTTTATACGTACTTTTGCAAATGTTTTTGCAGAATAAAATCAGTTATGAAGGATTAACCTATGACGATGTTCTTTTAATCCCCGCCTATTCCGAAGTGCTACCCCGCGAAGTAGACATTAAAACAAAACTCACTCGGCAAATTACCTTGAACATTCCTATTGTTAGCGCAGCTATGGACACTGTAACAGAGTATCGCTTAGCGATTGCTATGGCACAGGAAGGAGGATTGGGTTTTTTACACAAAAACATGCCTATTGAAGAACAGGTATTGCAAGTCCGCAAAGTAAAACGGTCTGAAAGTGGAATGATTATAGACCCTGTGGTACTCAAAGACACGGCTACCGTAGGCGACGCCCGTTTAATGATGCAAGAAAACAAAATTGGAGGTATTCCTGTGGTAGACTCTCAAGGTAAGTTGGTGGGTATAGTTACTAACCGAGACTTGCGCTTTGAACTCTCCGATAAGCGCCCAATTACAGAAGTAATGACCTCCGATAACTTGATTGTGGCTCAAGAAGGCATCACCCTTCAAGAAGCAGAAGAAATATTACGAGAGCATAAAATAGAGAAACTACCTGTGGTCAATCGTGAATTTGTATTAAAAGGGTTAATTACATACAAGGATATTCTCAACCGTAGAAATCGCCCAAACGCTTGTAAAGATCACTTAGGTAGGCTGCGCGTAGGTGCCGCAGTAGGGGTTACCCCAGATATCATTGACCGTGTTCGTTTATTAGAAGACGCAGGGGTAGACGTTATTGTGATTGATACAGCACACGGACACTCTCAGGGCGTACTAAATGCAGTAAAAACTGTTCGCAAAACATTTAAGTACTTACCTCTGATTGCAGGTAACATAGCTACCGCAGACGGATGTAAAGCACTGATTGAAGCAGGTGCAGACGCGGTAAAAGTAGGCGTAGGACCGGGAAGTATATGCACTACACGCGTGGTAACAGGAGTGGGTGTACCTCAACTCTCGGCGGTTATGCAAGCGGCTTCTGTGGCAATGTCGCAGGGAGTTCCTATCATTGCGGATGGTGGTATTCGCTACACAGGCGACATTCCTAAGGCTATTGCCGCAGGCGCAAGTGTGATTATGGCGGGTTCTCTATTTGCGGGCACAGAAGAAAGCCCAGGCAACACAATCATTTACGAAGGTAGAAAATTCAAAATGTACAGAGGAATGGGGTCATTAGAAGCTATGCAAAAAGGCTCAAAAGATAGATATTTTCAAGACGTAGAAGATGATGTAAAAAAATTAGTACCCGAGGGAATAGTGGGTAGAGTACCTTACAAAGGACATTTAGCTGAAGTAGTGTATCAACTTGTGGGAGGATTACGTGCAGGGATGGGTTATTGTGGTTGTAAAACTATTGAAGAACTACAAAAGAAGGCACAATTTGTTCGTATTACTAATGCGGGTGTGCGTGAAAGTCATCCGCATAGTGTGCAGATTACTAATGAAGCCCCTAATTACAGTGTAATCAATTAACAAATAAATTTATGAAGTACAGGATTGGTTTTGGGTATGACGTACATCCATTAGCGGAGGGGCGTACTTTGTGGTTGGGGGGTGTTCAGATTCCACATAAAAAGGGTTGCGTTGGACATTCTGATGCCGATGTACTTTTACATGCTATATGCGATGCTTTATTAGGCGCATTAAATTTGCGAGATATTGGCTATCACTTTCCGAATACAAATCCTGAATATGCTGGAATTGATAGTAAAAAGCTGTTGCAAAAAGTATTTCAATTAGTCCAAATCAAGGGGTATAAAATTGGTAATATAGATGCTACTTTATGTGCAGAGAAGCCTAAAATCAACCCGTATATACCAAGTATGCAGCATACTATAGCTGAGATTTTACAGGTTAGCGTAGAAGATATTTCCATCAAAGCGACGACAAATGAAAAATTAGGTTTTATTGGTAGAGAGGAAGGGATTACTGCTTATGCAGTTGTTTTAGTGTACAAACAAGATATCTGAGATTTTTATTCTGGGTGTGTCCTTGCCCACGCCTCGCTGCGCTCGTGTGGGGCAAGGTCGACGTGCTGCGGGCTACGCTTTGCTTCGGTGCTTCGCCCCCCCGCCCACCTCCCTGGACAAGAGTAAGAAAGTGGGCGAGGGACACGCCCAATAATTAAATTGTTTCTTACATCTAATCTAATCTGTTACCACATTAGAGAAGCGCGTGCAAGAAGGGTTAGTTTATGAAAATTATTGATCCGAATTCGTTTTTCTAATACTTCCTGCACACTTTTACGTTGTATCTTTCTGAATAACGCATAAAAATAAGTGTGAGCAATCTGAACACCTTTGCGACAAGATTTTGGAAGTAATTCAATTCCTTTTTGAGCTTCCTGAAACTCTTGCTCTAATATCTCTTCGTAACGTTTTTTAGTATTCTCTGTAATTCTACCGTTTTCTAATAGCTCTTTTGGAATATAAATCCGTTTTCTGATTTGCAAATCTGCTTGAATATCCCGTAAAAAATTTACCTTTTGAAACGCAGAACCTAATTTTTTTGCATACGGAATGAGTTTTTCCCTTTCTTCAAAATCAGGTACAAAAACACATAAACACATCAACCCAACTACTTCAGCTGAACCATAAATATATATTGCTACTTCATCATCTGTGTATTCGTGCTTAGTTAGGTCTAATTCCATGCTGTGTAAAAAAGCGTCAATGTATTCTCTGGGGATGTTATAAGCATGAACAACCTCTTGAAAAGCATGTAGAACAGGATTAAGTGAAAATTTGAGCCGCAAAGCTTTCTCTACTTCTTGACAAAACTCTCTGAAAATTACATTTTGATTTTGGTGATAAAACGTGTCTACAATCTCGTCTGCCAAACGTACAAACCCATAAATGCCATATATCGGCTTGTGCAAAGAAGGGTGCAAAAGATGTATAGCTCTGCTAAATGAAGTAGAGTATTCTTTTGTAACTAGTTTAGCTATTTTAGCACAGCATTGAGAATATAAAGAAAGTGCGTTCATATACGTTAGAATTAGAAGTTTGCTTGCTCAATACGCTCGGTAACTAACCTTGAACTGATGACTACCATTGGTAAGCCCGTTCCAGGCGTAGTAGATGCACCTACATAGAACACATTTTTGTAGTCTTCGTCGTAGTTTTTGGGTCTAAATCCACCTACTTGTAGCATACCATGAGAGAGTCCTAAGCCAGAACCCCTGTATAAATTGAATTTGTTTTGCCAATCTATGGGGTTCATGATGTGCATTGTATCAATATAGTTTAGTAGGTTGTCTTCTATGCGTTCTTGTAGGTCTTGAATGATGTTTAGGGCAAATTCTTGGGTGTCGTTCCAATCTTTTTTGTATCGTAAATCGGGTACGGGGCATAAGATAAACACGTTTTCACATCCTTCGGGTGCGGTGGTAGGGTCAGACTTTGAAGTTACATTAACGTAATAATAGGGTTTTTCAGGAGCTATAATAGATTTGAATATTTTGTTTGCGTATTCTTTGAAATTATCGCCCAGGAAATAGTTGTGGTGGATAAGGTTTTTGAGTTTTTTTCTTACTCCGAGGTAGATGGTAAATGGAGAAAGTGTCCATTCTAATTTATCTAATTTCTGCTCATTATATTTTGTTTTTTTAAGAACTTTTCCTCTAAATGCAGCTGCATCGCTATTTACCACAAATACATCTGCGGTATATTTGTTACCATGATGGTCTAAAAATGCAGAGATTTTATTCGGAGTGCCATTTTCATACGATATAATTTCCGCGCCTGTAATGAATTCTACCCCTCTTTGCTCTAAGAGTTTTTGAATCTCTCTTACGATGCTGTACATACCTCCTTTTACCGCCCAGTATCCATCGTGTTTGAGTTCTGTGTAGTTGAGTAGAGCATAGATAGATGGAGTTTCAAATGGGGTAGACCCTAAGAAAAAGGCTACTAATGAAAATATGACTTTAGTTTCTTCGTGTTCAAAGGTTTTATCAAGTACTTTCCACATAGATTTAAGCAGGTAAGGGATGTGTTTCAGGGGTACTTTGGTCATTCCAAGAAGGTAATGAGGGATAGAGTTGAAATTTTTTTTGACAATAGCGTTTTCTGTATCGTGAAAAAACTGTGAAGCTTTGTTTAAGTAGTGCTGTATTTTCTCCTTAAAACGAGGTTCAAAAGCGAACTCTTGTGCAAGTTTATCTATATCTGTATAGATTTTGAACGGTTCTTTGCGGTTTCTAAAATAAACTTGGTAGATAGGGTCTAATTTTTCTATTTGTAAGGGGTTTTTTACCCCTACGCTGTTGAAAAGTTCGTCAAATTCATAGGACATTGAATAGAAAGATGGGCCTACATCAAAACTATAACCTTTGTCTTGTAAGATGTTGAGTCTTCCTCCGATGGTAGGATTTTTTTCTATTATTTTTACTTTATAGCCTTTTTGCGTAAGGCGAAGTGCTGTACATAATCCGCCGAGTCCTGCTCCAATTATGAGGGCTGTTTTCATATATATAACAAGATAACGGTTTTGTTCAAAAAATAGTTCAGAAATGAAGTTTTTGGATAGCAGAGTGAAGTAAAGGCAATTTTGAGTTGGGATTTTTTGGGCGTGTCCTTGTGGGCGTTACGCTGCGCGTATGCCCACAAGGTCGGCGTGCTGCGGGCTGACGGTGCTA
>JANWVE010000182.1 GCA_025057675.1 Bacteroidia bacterium | reverse complement strand
TCTTTCAACAATGAAAAGACATTTATTTTTTCATACTGTACAAAAGTACAGTTTTTTTTGTATCTACCATAAACAACCTAAAAAATGTCACTCATATTGTCCTAAAAATTATGAATAAAATTGCTTTTGCCCTGTTTTTGATATGCCGGGCTACATTACTCCATGCGCAAAACAAAACAGTTATTTTATCGGGAATAGTTAAAGATAAAAATACTCAAGAAGGCTTACCGTATGTAAATATTGCTTTAAAAACACTCAAAGACAGTGCTTTCATTACAGGTACAGTAACAAATGAAAAAGGTTTGTTTTCAATTTCTGAACTTAAACCAGGGGAATATGTGCTGGAACTCTTTTACACAGGATACCACACTTGCAAGAAGAATGTTTTTATTGGTAAACTCAGCGAATTTCTGGATATAGGAAGTATAACAATGGAAGAAAATACTGCAACATTGAAAGAAATTGTAATAGAAGGAAAACAAGATGCAGTAAGTGAAAAGTTGGATAAAAAAATATATTCCATAGAAGACAATATCAGTCAGGGTGGAGGTTCAGTATTACAGGCTATGAAAAATTTACCCAGTGTTACTATAAATCAGGAAGGTAAAGTACAGCTCAGAGGAAGTGATAAAGTAACAGTTCTTATAGATGGCAAACAAACCGCACTTACAGGTTTTGGCAATCAAACTGGGTTGGATAATATCCCTGCATCTGCTATTGAACGCATCGAAATAATCAATAACCCCTCTGCAAAAAATGATGCCAATGGCAGTGCGGGTATTATTAACATTATTTTGAAAAAAAACCAACAAAACGGCTTAAAGGGTAAATTGGGGTTAATTTCAGGTCTTGGAGCATTATGGCAAAAACAGCAGAACCTTCCGGATATTCGTCCACAATACCAAAACAATTACAAATTTAATCCTTCGCTATCACTTAATTATCGCACAGAAAAAATAAATCTGTTTTTTCAGGGAGATGCCATTGCTCAGAAAGTACTTAATAAAAATGAGTTTATTGAGCGTAAATATGATGATGGTACTGTTATAAGACAGCAGTTTCTGGAAAACCGTACCCAAAATGTTTATACAGCAAAAACTGGCTTTGACTGGAATATCAATACCCACAATATACTGACACTTTCTGCTTTATATAATCAGGAAGCTCATATAGACAGAGGAGATTTGCCTTATTTTAATCAAGACCTTTCTGAAAGAAAACGTCTTTGGCAGTATTATGAAAATGAAATAAATACAGCGTTTAGTAGCAACGGAATTTATGAACACAAATTCAAAGAAGCAGGTCATACTCTCAAAGCAAATTTTAACTATACTTTCCACCGAGAAAATGAAAAATTTACCTTTGACAGTTTTTTGCCTACAATTCAAAGCAATGATGCTACTCATCTTATTGCCGATGAAAATGTGAGCGATTTAAATATAGATTACTCAAAACCGTTAAAACAAGGCAGAGTAGAACTGGGTTCAAAACTCCGATGGCGGTATATTCCTACCCGTATGATGTTTTTACCAGGAAAAAACTCTGTTTTAGACATCAACGCTCAAGGTTGGGCAAACTACAATGAATATATCAGTGCAGTATACAGCAATTATGTGTACGAAAACAAACATTTTGAAATAGAGTCTGGTCTGCGCTTGGAATACGTTAATGTAAGTTATATAGTTACGCCTTCACATAACACTTACAAAAGCAGTGGATATACCTATGTATTGCCTTTTCCAAATTTTAGAACAGCATACCTAATCAATGAAAACAACAGAATTTCTCTCTTCTATAACCGCAGGGTAGACAGACCTGACGAGCAGGATTTAAGAATATTCCCTAAATATGATGACCCTGAAATTCTTAAAACAGGTAATCCAACGCTTCGCCCGCAGTTTACGCAAACTATGGAATTAGGATACAAATCCAGCTGGAAAAAAGGATACCTGTACAGTGCAGTGTATATCCGCTTTATTGACAATATTCTCACCCGTATTGTAACTGCACCTCTTGGGAGTACTTTTATCAATTCTATTGCTCAGAATGCAGGTAAAGGTAAAAATGAAGGCGTAGAACTGATATATAATCAGGAAATTACCAAATGGTTTTCTTACAATATAAGCCTGAATGGGTATCAGAATACTATTTATGCTTTCAGAATAGAAAATGTGTATCCCTTTAAGGTATCCTATCAGGCTGATAAGTCCCAGATGTATTCAGGAAACCTGAAAATTAACGGAATATTCAGATTACCCAAACAGCTTGATATTCAGATATCTGGTATATATTTAGCACCTGATATTATTCCACAGGGAAGAATAGAAAGCCGTTATGCTTTGGATATAGGGATAAAAAAAGGAATACAAAAAGGAAAAAGTGAACTTTTTCTTAATGCCACAGATATATTTAATACCATGCGTATTCAAAAAGTACAGACAAGCACTGGTTTTACTTTAAAAAGTAAAGATTTGTATGAAACACAGATTGTAAGAGTAGGATACAGCTATAAGTTTTAACTTTGCCGTATGGAAAAATGGAAATGGTTCGCCATTATTTCAATGGTATTTGCAGGTTTAACCTCTGTTATTGCCAAATTTGGAATGAAAAACCTTAGCAGTGATGTAGCATTGGGCATACGTACCCTAGTGGTTTTTATTATCATCACAGGTAATGCTCTTTTACTCAATGATGCGGTTACAGACCTGAAACAAGCTCCCAGAAGCAATCTCTTATTTCTGGCAGTTTCCAGTATTACTACTTCGCTTTCGTGGATATTCTATTACAGGGCAATGAAAGAAGGACCTGTTTCGTACATAGCCAGTATAGACAAAGCCAGCATTGTAGTTACTCTGATACTCTCTTTTCTATTGCTTCGTGAACCTGTTACCTTAAAACTTATTCTTGGGGCAGGACTTATTCTGGCAGGTATGCTGGTGTTAGTTTCAAAATGGTAGACAGCCCATATTGGGTAGGCTTAACTTATCCGGAAGTGTATTGCTGTTGGATGCTTTCAAAAAAAAAGCAGATTACGTACTAATACGGATATGATGCTCAAAAATAATTGAGCAATTTTGAGGCTCTAATGCTGTAATTATATGAAAAATTTATTTTTCTTATTTGGAGTCATGGTGTTGTGCAGTTTATCCATATTTGCACAACAACCCAAGAAGTTTGTCGCCAACAACAAAGTGGGTTACAAAAGTGCTGACGGTAGGGTTATTATTCCCGCCATGTATGACAATGGAGATGAGTACATTATTTCTGGATATACCAGAGTGCTGAAAAATGGCAAAATGGGTATGATAGACAGTACTAACAAAATTATTTTGCCGATTGAATATGACGGTGTGCGTTTATCCTGTTCAAATACAGTTTCTGTTCAGAAAGATGGAAAATGGGGAGTGGTTGAACTTGGAACAAACAAAGTCATCATACCTTTTCAGTATGAATATATTGGTGAAGGATTCATAGAAAAAATACGGGGTACAGACACGACTTTTACCTATGGTATCAATGACGGTGGCTGGATTCCCGCAAAAGAAAATGGAAAATGGGGTTTTATCTCAATGAAAAACAACAAAGAAACCAATTTTATTTTTGATGATGTGGATTTTTGCTGTAATTCATTTGAGATTGGAATAGGTGATAAAGTGTTTGCTTTTAGAGGTAGGGCAAAGCATATTCCGGCGGTATTTATGGAGGGACAATGGGTAGAGATTGTTTATGATGAAAAAGAAAAAAAGCTATCAACCGTACCCGCTAAACTCGTAGCCAAACGCGGAGACCTGAACTTCAATCCCAAAAAATAAATGACTCTCAAAACTCAACTTGTCTCTAAATGTAATTGACTCCTTGCCGATGTCTCATGCCAGAATTTATATCTTTGCAAACATGAAAAAGAGAATAATTTTTTTCTGTTTTATCTGCCTCATCTGTCATAATGTTTTATCCCAGTTTAATGACAGTTTAATCGCCGGACTTACAAATACTCTGCGGGTTGCATTACCTAAGGAGCAGAGCTATCCAAAATACACCTTACAGCTAATCAGTGCTGGCAAAATGACTGAAGTCAAAGAAACGTTTGACTCTCTGGACGGGCAGAAAATACTTACCGCTTCTGTTATACCTGCGTGCGACTGCATGTCTCTTGTAGTGGCTATTATGGGAATTAAAAAAAATGACAATATGGAAAAAATTGGCACGGTGGAACTCCCTGTCAGAAAAGTTATACCCATATACCCACGCTGGCGTATTTCATACACTCCCCAAAATGAAACAGTGTCCCGTACAGATACTTTTCCTGTTAATAAAAATACAGTTATCACGGCGCCTGGCAGCCGTTATTTTCTTTATCTGGAAATACCTGACTATCAGACGACAAGAGGGTCTCCGTCATCGCTCTCATACAGGGTCAGAGTTTATAAGAAAACAGGTATGTCAGATTATCAACCTGTTGGCAACATTAAGTCTTCTGCCAGCAATAACTGGAACTCTGGCGGAGCACCTCTCTATTACATCATACCTGCTCCTTTTAATTTTTTATTCACCGGAGGTACTATGAGTTATGTAATGTATGAAATAGAGTTAGAACTTCCCGGAGGAAAAGGGATCACCATTCCGTGCGATACTGAAAAAGATCCTAAAAAACGTGCTTCCTATAGTGCTACGCTGTATCGGTTTACGGTGGGTTCTGTTCCCAATTCAAAACCTGCCAAAAGCGGTATAAAACCTTAAACAGTACCAGCTTACAATATGGTTGACATTTTAAGTAATGTGAATCATATCAGGTGGTATAATGGTATGAATATCGGGGAATAAAAAT
>JANWVE010000181.1 GCA_025057675.1 Bacteroidia bacterium | reverse complement strand
ACCGTCAGCCCGTAGCACGCCGACCTTGCCCACACGAGCGCAGCGAGACGTGGGCAAGGACACGCCCAAAAAAATAAAAAAATATTCACCATACCTTTAACACAAGCAAAAAATAAAACTGACTTTAATCCAAAAATCTACTTTTGATTTTGATAAAATACTTTTTACTGTATTTTTGCGATTTGCATGCAGAACTTCGGTAAAATTAACAATATCGCAGGATGGTCAGTAGGGCTTATCTCCCTCATTGTATACGTACTCACCTTAGAACCTTCCGCAAGTTTTTGGGACTGTGGCGAATTTATTGCTGTGTCATATAAATTAGAAGTACCACATCCTCCTGGCGCACCCCTATTTTTGCTCATTGGCAGGATATTCTCATTTTTAGCCTTCAGTAACCCCGAAAAAGTAGCTTTTTGGATAAACTTTTCTAGTGCTGTTTCGTCTGCCTTTACAAACGTATTTTTATTTTGGAGTATCACTTTATTAGCACGTAAAATTATTCGCCCTCAACAAGATAAACAATATAACTTAACACAAATAATTATTATCTTGGGTGCAGGCGCAGTTGGCGGACTGGCTAATGCTTTTTCAGATTCTTTCTGGTTTAGTGCCGTAGAAGCTGAGGTATACGCTATGAGTTCATTAGCCACAGCTATTGTATTTTGGATGATACTCAAATGGGAAGAAGCCGTCAGCAATCAAGATAAATATGCCGATAGATGGATTTTAATGATTGCTTATACCATAGGATTATCTATTGGTGTACATTTGTTAAATCTGCTAACCATTCCTGCATTAGGCATGGTATATTACTTCAAACGATATAAATTTTCTTGGAGCGGTGCATTAACTGCCCTCGGCATAAGCATGATTATTTTACTTTTTGTGCAGTACGGAATTATCCCAGGCATTCCTTCCTTAGCCTTAAAATTTGATATAGCATTTGTTAACGGAATGGGTTTGCCTTTTAATTCTGGGGCAATATTTCTTATGCTGTTAATCACGGCAGGAATTGTGCTTGGGCTTCGTTACGCTCAACAAAAAGGATATCCTATGCTTAACCTTGGATTGTTAAGTTTAGCCTTAATTTTAATAGGTTACCTATCATACATGACGATACTGATACGCTCTAACGCTAATCCCAACATAGATGAAAATAACCCCGAAGATCTACCTCGTTTTATCTCATATCTCAAGCGTGAACAATACGGCGATAGACCTTTATTTAGAGGGGGTTCTTACAATAGTAGAGGAAACGGAGAGGAAGATTTAGCCGCAACGTATGAAGAGGGGGACTCTATCTATTTTGTAGATAAAAAAAATCGCCGTTACACGGGGTTAGATGTTAAGCCGATTAAGAAGTGGTTAAATCCTGTAACCTTCCCACGCATGCACAGTGAGCAGCCCCATCATATTCAACTCTATAAGCAGTATAGTTCTAACATGAGCTTTTTTATTGACTATCAAATTATTCACATGTATTGGCGCTATTTTATGTGGAATTTTGCAGGGCGCGCCTCTGATGAACAAGACGCTCGTTGGGAAGATGGTATTTTTAGAAAAGTGTCCGAACCCACCAACAAGGCCAGTAACCACTATTATTTACTACCGTTTTTGTTGGGCTTAGTCGGCTTGTTTTATCATTTTAATGTCAGTAAAAAAGATACTGCTGTGGTAGCTACTTTATTTTTTATGACAGGGATTGCTATTGTTATTTATCTCAATCAAACGCCTTATCAGCCCAGAGAAAGGGACTATTCTTATGTAGGTTCGTTCTATGCATTTTGTATATGGGTAGGAATGGGTGTAATTGGTTTGTATGAATGGTTAAAGGGTGTTTCTAAAGGTAAAGAGAATATAATAGCTATAGCAAGTGTAGTAGGAAGCATTCTAGCGGTTCCCGTTTTAATGTTAGTTCAGAATTGGGATGACCACGACCGTAGCGGTAGATATTTTTGCCCTGACTCAGCAAGAAACATATTAGAAAGCTGTGATGAAAATGCCATTTTGGTAACTAATGGTGACAATGATACCTTTCCCCTTTGGTATTTACAAGAGGTAGAAGGCGTTAGAACAGATGTACGCGTAGTTAATTTAAGTTTGCTGCGCACAGATTGGTATGCATGGCAACTAAAATATCTTAAAAGTGGAAAATCCGAACCTTTACCTATTACTATTCCTGATGAAGAGTATATCGGTGAGAAAATGGCTTACATGACTTACAAGACTACTACTCTAGAACTACCCGTAGATAAACAAAATATACGAAAGCAATTGAGTAGCGATATTCCAGAGACTCAAATCCCTGACGTATTCAAATGGACAGTAACACCTAGAAGTGAGAAAAGTGGAGTAGGTCATTTAGTCAAAGATGATATCATGCTACTCAATATCATAGAAAACAACGCAAAACAAGGTTGGAAAAGACCTATTTATGTATCTATGACCGTACCTATCGAGGGATTACTCACTTCTATGCAGCCTTATTTTCAAGTAGAAGGAATGTGCTATCGTTTTACCCCCGTTCGTAATCCAGACAATAACGGCAGAGTAGATACTGAAAGAACTCGCCATATATTAGACAAAAAATTTCGTTACAGGGGCTTGAACAATCCTAAATTATATTTTGATGAACAAGCCCAGCACATGGTTTCTAACTATCGCAATATATTCTACCGATTAGCTAGCGCTTATATTCAAAAAGGTAATAAAACCGAGGCTAAGGCGACTTTAGAAAAATCTTTATCCCTAATGCCTTCCAATTGCGTACCTATGGATGCTTTTGCTATGCTTTCTAATGCAGATATTTACGAGAAATGTGATGACAAACCTAAGGCACAATCCCTTCGTAAAGAAGCAGAAGTAATCTGTAAGAAAGGATTAGATAAATACGCTCCTGAAAGTAATGAATACAATCGCCACAAGAATATCTTATCTTACATGATAGGTATGTATGGACAAGCAGGTAATACCAACAAAGCACTTGAAATTGCGGAGTATCTTTATCAAAAAACGGGAGATGCAGAATATCAACAATATGTGCAAATGATTAAGGCTAATCCCAACTTCTTCAAACCTGAACCTGAAAAACCCGAAACCCTTATTAAGGATACGGTCAAATTAAAAACACAGGAAGAGAAAAAATAGATTGTTTCGTTTTTGTAGGTATAGAAGTCTTTTTTGGTCTATATTTTGATAAAGTTATTATTTCTTTTGGGCGTGTCCTTGTGGGCGTTTCGCTTTGCTCATGCCCACAAGGTCGGCGTGCTACGGGCTGACGGTGCTTCGCACCAAGCCTAACGGCTTGCCCTTCGCATGCCTCACGCAGTTTACTTTTGTAGTCAAGTCTTTACCTTGTTTAGAGTTGAAGTACAGATGCTTAAAAGGTAAAACCCTGCATAAAATACATTTGGAATGTTTTCTCAAAACTCAATCATCTAAAACAAACTTATTTTAGCTAAACAAGTAAAATAACACCGTAACGACCGTTTTAAGTTATTTGTTGCGTTCCATATAGCTATCGCTTGAAGATAATCTTATTCTCTCGATCCCAAAACAACAATTTTTTGAGTATCCAAACGAACTCCTAAATTTACAGTTACAGAATAGCATCCAGGGGATAGCTGAACAGGTAACACAGCCCTATTATTGACAAAATAGCTTGCAGGGCTATCTTGGCGATACAAAGCTTTACCTGCAATATCGCTAATCACAATATATTGTATGTCTTTTATGTCCCCTGTGTATTCAAGCATAAGAGGTTGAGAATGAGGTAAAGGATTCGGGAACAAGGAAATTATTTGTTCGTCAAAATTTTTCACTACTATACTTTTTACATTGGAGTACAATGTACTACCATCTTTACGTATTGCTTTTATACGGTAGTGCATTTCTTGGTTAAAAATAGGATACCTGTCCACAAACAAGTTGGAACCTATTTTTAGATTATCGGATTTTATTTCGCCGATTTCTTCAAATTCGTTATTTAAAGTACTTCTTTCTACAAAAATTTTACTTTGATTTAGCAAAACTTCATCTATTGTAAAAGTTAGTGCTACAGTACTTTGATTCTGTTTTACGTCTTGTAAAATAGGTGTATATACAGGTAGAAAAGCCGTGCATCCCCCTGATGTGATACAAGACCGAAATTCAATATCATCAATAGCGAAGTCATTACCTATGGCATAGGTATTCAAGTTCAAAATGCATATTGTAACAGAAGTTGAGCTTCCTGAGTGCCAATATACTTCATAGTACTTCCAACTACAAGTAGTATTAAAAGTAAAAGTTGCACAAGGGTCAGCTGCGGGAGTGCCATTAAATGAAACAGAGAACTGGGGAGTATCTCCACACCAAACACATACATTCATTCCCCAAAAAGAAAAACGGTACCATGTGCCTGGGCTGACTGCCATATTTTGACACCAAACATTAGTAATACTAGGAGAACCATTAACAATCATATATAACCCACTTCCTGTGGTGTGATCTCCTGTAGTACAAAATGAACTATGTACGGCACTACCCGAAGTAGCTATAGAGTACTCACCTTCTACATAACAGCTTACAGGATTATATGTATATGCGCTAAAAAAGCCTGTGTTTCCTGCACTAAAATTTCCATTTACTACCAAGTTAGGTCCTCCGCATTGTGCGGATAATCTCAAACTTAATAAAATAAAAATCAATGTAGATAACAAACTTGATTTCATAAACATAGAGTTTAATTTTACTAAAATATGTATATTAAGTATTCGGTAT
Source organism: Bacteroidia bacterium (assembly GCA_025057675.1). Taxonomy (GTDB): domain Bacteria; phylum Bacteroidota; class Bacteroidia; order JANWVE01; family JANWVE01; genus JANWVE01. Next base: position 175 of record JANWVE010000181.1, on the reverse strand, counting down.
AGTTTTATACCCTTATACCTTTTTTAGATGATTAAGGTTATAAAAGATTTCTAATATTTTAATAAATACCTGTAAATCAATACAATAAAATTTTTGATATAATAGACTTTATGAACAGAAAGATAAAGAATTGATTAACTTAAAGTTATATAGCTGAACACCGAGTTTCATGACT
>JANWVE010000180.1 GCA_025057675.1 Bacteroidia bacterium | reverse complement strand
CACCGTCAGCCCGTAGCACGCCGACCTTGTGGGCATACGCGCAGCGTAACGCCCACAAGGACACGCCCAAAAAACTAATTCAATCAATACCAACTTAAACTTATAACCAACACCTACCATCTTATTACCTCTTCTACTATTCTCTTCACTATAACAGGGTGAATGCCCTCTTTTTTACCACTATCCTCTCCAAGTCTTACCACTACTATATTTTTAGAAGGAATAACAATAATAAACTGACCCAATATCCCCCTTGCGTAAAATACTTTTTCATTTTTATACTGCATTAGCCACCACATATATCCGTAGTATTCAGCTTTATTACCTTTCTCATCAGGCAAAGACAAAGGCTGTAACGACTCTTTTACATAACTAGTATCCACAATTTGCTTACCTTTCCAATTACCTTGATGTAGATATAAAAGTCCAATTCTAGCAAAATCACGAGCATTGCTGTTAATACAACAATATGATTTTTCATCACCATTTTTAGTATCTAAACTCCACAAAGCATTATCAACAGCATGAATAGGCGTCCATAATTTTTCACTCATGTATTCACTTAACGTTTTTTTAGTTACTTTATTCAAGATAAAAGATAGTATCAGTGGGTCAGAACCTTTGTAACGATGTACTGTACCTGGTTTATCCACTACTTTTAGTTTTTTTATCAATTTGCGTAAATTTGTACCGTAATAAGACTCCGTAGTATGATTGAAAGGACCCCCATAATTCTCCTCAAAATTTAAGCCTGACGCCATCATCAAACAGTGGCGAACGGTAATTTTAGCCTTCTCTCCATCTTTGAACTCAGGTAAATACTCATGCACAGGAGTATCCAAGTTTTTAATTAAACCCTCTTTGTAAGCAATTCCTACCAATATACTCACAACGCTTTTAGCCATGGAAAAAGAATTAGATAAAGAATGCTCATTATAGGGTGGTGTGTATTGTTCGTGTATAATAGTATCATTTTTAAGTACTAAAAAAGCCACGGTCTTTAGGTCTTCAAGTGTCTTTTGTAACTCAGGCGATGGGCTTTTTTTCTTACTCATGGGCAGAGGTTCGGGGGACTTTGCCGCAATAGTACGGTTCTCAAAAATTTTGTAGTCATCAATGTTTACATAGTTATATATCAAGGCTTTGTAAATATAAGTAGTTTCAGTAATCACAAAAATAATATGTAAAATAGCCAACACAGGCACCAAGGCTAAGATAAAGTAAAAGTATTTTTTTAACTCCATGTTTTAGCAAGGTCAGTATTACAAAATTACAAAATAACGTCAAAGTCAAGACAAGGCATAATAGGAGTATATTACTGCTCTATTCCGAGAGAGTTAATTTTACTTTCTAGTTCGGGCAGTTTTATGCCTGTTATTTCAGCAGTTTTTACCTTATCCCATTGATTTTGTCTTAGCTTATGAGATAAAAATGTGCGTTCTACATAATGCATAAAGTCTTGTAATCGGTCAAAGCGTTCGCAGAGTTGGGCTAACTCGTTACCTGAACTATTTTGTGATTGTGCTACGTAGGTATTTACATCTACCTCTGTGATTTTTTTGTCGCACAGGATAACTAAGCGTTCTACTACGTTTTTGAGTTCTCTGATGTTCCCTCGCCAGGGGAGTTTTTGAAGGGTGTTAATAGCTTCTTCTGTTATTGTTTTGAGGGGCATACCATACTCTTCGCAGGTATCTTTAAGAAAACTTTTTACCAACAGTGGAATGTCCTCTAATCTATCTTTGAGAGCGGGAACATGGATTTCAATAGCATTTAATCTAAAAAACAGATCTTCACGAAAATTTCCTTTTTCAATCTCTTTACGTAAATCTTTATTCGTGGCAGCAATAACACGTACATCTATAGAGATTTCTTTTTCGCCACCTACACGTGTAATTTTGTTTTCTTGTAAAGCACGTAGCACTTTGGCTTGTGCGGATGGGCTCATATCACCAATTTCATCTAAAAATAGAGTACCGCCGTTAGCTTGCTCAAATTTTCCAATTCTTTGTTTGATAGCAGAAGTAAAAGAGCCTTTTTCATGTCCAAACAACTCGCTCTCTATCAGCTCGGAGGGAATGGCGGCGCAATTTACTTCAACAATCGGTGCTTTATTCCGTTGAGATTTTTCATGTATCCAGCGGGCTACTAATTCTTTACCTGTGCCGTTATTACCTGTAATCATTACTCTTGCGTTAGTAGGGGCTACTTTGTCTATCATTTCTAATACTTTTTTTATTCCTTCGCTCTGACCTATGATAGGAGTAACTTTACTAACTTTACGTTTTAAGTTTTTAGTTTCTGAAACTAATACGGTTCTATCTAACGCATTTCTTACAGAAACAAGCAAGCGATTGAGGTCTAAGGGTTTTTGGATAAAATCGTAAGCACCCTTTTTAGTAGCTTCTACGGCTATGTCCATGTCTGCATGCCCCGAAATCATGATGAAAGATATATCGGGTTTGAGGGCAAGAGCTTCTTCTAATACTTCAATACCATCTTTTTTAGGCATTTTTATATCGCAGAGGACTATGTTATAGTCCTTTTTTTTGATTTTATCTATTCCTATTTCACCATTTTCGGCTTCATCTACTTGATAGTTTTCATATTGAAGAATATCCTTGAGAGTGTTACGGATGCTTCTCTCATCATCAATGACTAGTATGCTGGCTGCCATATTTAGGTTTAAACTTTATGCAATATAAATAAAAAATTTGATGATGATTGCAATAGTTTGCGAGCTGTGTGATTAGGATAGTGTTATGTATTTTTTGGTCTAATCTAAGTTGTTTTTTGTAACTTTGTATCAAAATCAATCCTTGTGCTTATAGCAAATACTCTACTTCATTTAAAAATCTTGATTTTATGCCCTCTTTGAGTATATTCTTTCCGTTTTACAATGACGCAGGCACAGTAGAAACCATGATAAGCGATGCGTACAAATACGGCTACGAATTGACTAAAGACCTTGAAGTGATTGCCATCAATGATGGCAGCCAAGACCACACCTTGCTTGAATTAAAACGAATGCAGGATAAGTTCCCTGATTTAATCCTTATCAACCATGAGCAGAATAGAGGGTATGGGGGAGCGTTACAGTCAGGAATTAAAGCTACTACCAAAGAATGGGTATTTTACACAGACGGTGATGCACAATACCACCTTGATGAACTCCATTTACTTTGGCAGCACATTTCTGAATATGAGTTCATCAATGGGTATAAAATACGGCGTTCGGACGGGTTTGTGCGTACCTACGTAGGCTTAGCCTACCGAAAGCTAACTAAAATTATCTTTGGCATACCTATCAAAGATGTAGATTGCGATTTTAGACTCATGCGCGGAGATTTATTGCGTAGTATAGATTTTGAATTTACCAGTGGAGCTATTACAGTGGAGTTAGTCAAAAAAATGAGCTTCCTGACTGACAAAATAAAAGAAATCCCCGTACATCACTACGATCGCGTATACGGCAAATCCAGCTTCTTTAACTTTAATAAAATCACAGAAACACTCAAAGATGAAGTAAAACTGATTCGGACACTCAAAAAAATTGAAAAAAAAGATTATGAACCAAGATGTACAAAGTCAGTGGAAACAAAACCTAATGCACTCCGATGAGTATGCTGCAATGTATCACTCAGAAAATGATATGTGGTGGTACAAGGGATTAAGAAATGTTCTCGAATATACTCTCAAAAACGAAAAAAATAAGATAATTGTAGATGCAGGCTGCGGAACGGGTAAAAATATGGAACTCTTGAAGCAGCTGGGACATCAAGTGTACGGCTTTGATATTGCCCAAGAAGCAGTGGATTTTTGTCATTCTAGAGGGCTAAGTACCGTTCAATTGGGTGATATCACTACTGTATCTTATCCAAATCATTTTGCTGATATAATTCTGAGTATGGATGTTTTAGTTTTATTGCAAGAAACAGAAGTAGATGTTTTTATGCAAAGATGCACAGAGATACTCAAACCTGGTGGAAAGCTGCTTATTCATGTAGCCGCCTTACCCTGGCTATTTTCTCAACATGATATTGTCTGCAACGTAAAGCGTAGATATACCCGAAAAACGTTAAAAAGAATGTTATCGTATTACCCTATTTTTGAGATAGAAAAAATAAGTTATCGTATATTTCTTTTATTTCCCCTTGTAGCGGGGGTTAAGTTAGTTAAAAAAGTGGTAGGTAGGAAAAAACCTAAATCTGACCAAGGCGTACCTACTAAGCCGCTCAATTTTATACTTACTCAGATTCAGTACTTTGAAAATTTTTTGTTACGGTATGTTAATTTACCTTGGGGTTCGTCGTTATATGTAGTAGCGCGTAAAAAGTAACTTTACTTTTTGTTATTGATTACGTGAGAGTTACAAGATAAATCTGAAATAATACTTGACATACGCTTGCGTATATTTGTATATTTGCAGTCCGTTTTAAGAGAAAGAGGTCTGGTAGTTCAGCTGGTTAGAACACATGCCTGTCACGCATGGGGTCGCGGGTTCGAGTCCCGTCCAGACCGCAAGCCCTTTTCAGCGCTTGAGGGGCTTTTTTATTTTTTGCAAGCTTTACCTAAGATAAATTAAGCATGATTTTTTAGCCTAAATGATTTGATACTTTTTGTGGGCGTGTCCTTGTGGGCGTTTCGCATGCGCTCATGCCCACAAGGTCGGCGTGCTACGGGCTAACGGTGCTACGCCCCCGGGCAAGCGTTTGAGCGTGGGCGAGGGGCTTCGCACCAAGCCTGACGGCTTGCCCTCCGCATGCCTCACGCAAGCAGCTATCAAAATAATTCCATTTATTCAAAACTCAACCTTGTAAGTATCTGATAATGAACATCAAACAAAGTAAAAATATATTTTTATTTTGTAATCTATTGAAAATCAATTGAAAATAAGGTAAGACTTGTACATTCAGGGTTAAAGGGTTATGTAAAATCCATG
>JANWVE010000017.1 GCA_025057675.1 Bacteroidia bacterium | reverse complement strand
GGGGTGGGCGGGTGGGGCGCAGCACCGTTAGCCCGTAGCACGCCGACCCGAGCGCAGCGAAGGGACACGCCCAAAAATAAAAATCTAACTAATTAAAATTAACGTAATTTTGTTAAATGAACCTTCTCAAAGTTACACTTTACATAGCAATACTCACCACACTCGGATATGGATGCGTTAAAAAGCCTGTATTCCCCCACGAGGAAAATAACTTTCAAAATGAGTACAAAGGTCTTTTAATTATTAACGAGGGACTATGGCAACAAAATAACTCTACGCTTACTTACTACAACCCCACATCCAAAGTCATACAAAAAAATGTATTTTATCTTGTAAATAATCAAATTCTCGGGGATACCGCTAATGATTTACTTCAAGTAGCAGATACATTATTTATCGTAGTTTCTACAAGTAACACAATATACAAACTAAACGCAAAAACCCTTAAAATTATTCAAACACTCACTATTTCTAACGGCGGAGATTTAAGAAAAATGATATATCTTAGTCCTCACAAAGCTTACATCAGTGCCTTAACAGGACAAAAAGTCTGGATAATTAACCCAAGTTCTATGCAGGTTATAAGCTCTTTTTATGCGAGTTTTCCCGAAGCAATGGCATTGATACATAATAAGTTATACATTACACAATCTAATTACCCACCTAACTTCAAAAATAAATCTCTCATTGTGTGGGACGTACAGACAGATACCAAAATTAAAGAAATTTTACTTCCCGTAGAAAATGCCAGACACCTAGCCGTAGATAGATTACAGTATTTATGGGTATCCTGCACGGGGGATTATATCAATCCCATATCAGCCATCTGTAAAATAAATACAAATTATGACAGTATTGAAGTAAGCGTACCTATTTCAAATAATCCTACACATATATGTTCAGTACAAGATACTGTATATGTCATGAATGATATAGGTGTTTTTCGGTATTATTCAGGTTTAACTGCACCGCAAATTTGGCTGAATAAAAGCACATATACAGAATTGGGAGAAGTATTTTATAACTTTTATTTTGATGAAGTCTGGCAAAAGTGGTATATTGCTACTAGTAAGCAATTTGTATACGACGGCAGTATTTTAATTTTTGACAGAAGTAGAAATTTAGAACATTCATTTATCTCAGGATTAAACCCTTCTGTAATGCTGCACAACCGCTAATGAATAAAATGAATAAATTGAGGGGCTAGCCCTATTGAATCTCTTGTTATGTTTTTTGTTACTTTGTACCAACACACAACTTGAAAATATATAAAGTCTGTATTTACTTACTTGTACATTTCTAGTATTTACCCTTGTCTTTCAGGGTTTTACCCAGAACAGCTGGGTTAATTGGTTAGACCAAAACCACGCTCGTTTTATTGAAAATATAGGGCAGTTTCAAGGTAAAAATCAGTACAAGAATGTGCATGTACCTTATGCCATTGACGAAGGTAGAATGCAAGTATTGTTTACTCGGGATGCTTTCATTTATTGTTTAGATAAACTAGAAAAAACTTCTGATCATGAGCGAAAACCAGGTGAAAGCGGACCTGAACATGAAATACGTTTGCGCATGCAAAAAGTTAGGCTAAAAGTAACCACAGAAACTGTTTGTATTAAATGGGAAAATGCTAATCCTAATGTGCAAATTATTCCACTAGATCTTGCCCAAGATTACTTTAATTACACAGTAAACGTAAATGGAGAGTTAAAACCGATAAATTACATTAAGGGGTACAAAAAATTACTCTATAAGAACATCTACCCTAATATTGACCTAGAGTATACTATTCACCCCAATAAAGGATTTAAGTATAGTTTTATTTTACACCCTGGTGCTAATCCCAACTATATTCAAATGGTGGTAGAGTCTAGTACTTCTCTTATTATTGATGCTAGTGGCAATGTACATTATCCGACTATGTATGGCGATATTATTGATGAAGTGTTAGACATGAAAGGGCAAAAAGTATATACCAAAGCACCCCAAAATATTATTCAAGATAACGTGGTAGAAATGCTTAACCTTGGACATCTTTCTAAGGGAATGTATTTGATTATAGCTCGTACTTCAGAAAAGGTATATGCACAAAAAGTAGTAGTTAAATAGTAAAACCTATTGCTTAGAACAGGTGCGCGAGATTAACTAACCTCACATTTTTTTCTTGTTTATGTTAAGTCTAAAAATAATTTCACTTTTGGGCGTGTCCCTTCGCTGGCGCTCGGGTCGGTGCATTCCGCACTACGCTTCGCTGCGGTGCTACACTTCGTTTCGCACAGGGCTAACGCCCTTGCTACATGCCCCTCACGCATTTAACCCTGGATTTTGAGGTTCTTATCTCATTTTTTATGCATAGTTTTTTTTTATCTTGTTTTTGCATTATTTTGAGTTACTTACAAGGTTAAACAGAGTATAGATGGTTTAAGATACTTGCAGAATGTTCTGCGTGAGGCATGCGGAGGGCGTGCGTTAGCACGGTGCGGAGCGAAGCGCAGCACCGAAGCGATAGCGCAGCCCGCAGCACGCCGACCCGAGCGTTAGCGAGGGACACGCCCAAAAAAATATCAACCTACAAAATAGTTATCAATAATGCTCAACTATTTATATATTGCGACCTTATGGATATCAATCTCAAATTACTTAAATCAATATGTGAAATCCCTGGCGCACCAGGCAGGGAAGAAAAAATACGCCACTTTATCTACAAACAAATAGAAGACCTGATAAAACAAAAGAAAATTCAAAAAAACGACGTGCATGTAGATAGCATTGGGAATTTACATGTTATCAAAAGAGGTAGATACAAAAATACTAAGAAAATTATGTCTGCCGCACATTTAGATGAAATTTCTTTCATGGTGCGACATATTGACGAGCAAGGTTTTATCCGTTTTACTCCCTTAGGAGGATTCGACCCAAAAACTTTGACCGCTCAACGCGTGATTGTGCATGGTAAAAAAGACCTCATAGGATTGATGGGCACTAAACCTATTCATATTATGGACCCAGCTGATAGAGAAAAACCTGTAAAAATCTCTGATTTTGTTGTTGATGTAGGATTACCCAAAGAAGAGGTTGAGAAAATAATATCTATTGGTGATGTAATTACACGAGAAAGAGATTTGGTAGAAGTAGGAAATTACGTTTCTGCAAAGTCTTTGGATAATCGGATAGCAGTGTATATTTTATTGGAAACCCTTCGGTATTTAGATACCCCTGCGTGGGACTTTTATGCTGTTTTTACCGTTCAGGAAGAGGTAGGACTACGCGGGGCACAGGTAGCCGCACATACTATTAACCCTGATTTTGCGATTAACTTAGACACTACTATCGCATACGATACTCCTGGTGCCGCAGAGTATGAGAAATGTACTCAACTAGGTAAAGGTACTGCTATCAAAATCATGGATAGCTCTGTAATATGCGACAGCCGTATGATTGAATTTATGAAAACAACCGCAGATAAGCATAATATCCCATGGCAACCTGAAATTTTAGTATCTGGTGGTACAGACACAGCGCCTATGCAAAGAGCAGGCAAACACGGCGCTATTGTGGGGGGCATATCAGTTCCTACCCGTTATATTCACTCCGTTATAGAAACAGTCAGCAAGCAAGACGTGTTACATAGCATACAACTACTAAAACACTGTATTGAAGAGATACATACTTTCAAGTTCTGAACTATGGCGCATCCTGCTTTATCTAACCCTGATTTTTTAAGAGGTATTCAAGAATTCAATAACAAAGACTTCTTTGACGCACACGATACTTTTGAGGAGATATGGCACAACATACGCGGAAGGGAAAAAAAATGCTATCAAGCCATTATACAGTTAGCAATAGGATATTATCATTTATGCTTCTTGAACTTCAAAGGTGCAGAAAGTATGCTTAGCAAAGCCGTAGACAAACTAATAGAATACCAGCCACAAGCTTTGGGCTTAAACACAAAGCATCTTTTAGAAAAAACGCAATATGTACTTTCACGCATAGAAGATCTTGCCGAAGGTAAAATTTTACTCAAAGATATGCCTGCGGATTTTATTCCCAAAATCATAATCGCGGAGGACTAATACATTTGTACTCTATTTCATTTTTACACCAAGCAGAACAGCACCTATTTCTATTTTCTATTTATTCTGATTGAAAATTTGTTTTTAAGCAATTTTCAGAGCTCATATCATCAATTACTTAGATTGAGACTCTCGTTAAGACGCAAGATTTTATTTTGATTTCTTAATATAACGTATTAATTTTGTGCGCAGTTTTGCACTCATAGCTCAACTGGATAGAGCAACTGCCTTCTAAGCAGTAGGTTACAGGTTCGAGTCCTGTTGAGTGCACAAAAATTAAAATTGAGGTATATTTAGGCTAGACTCTCTGTTTTTTGATAGAAAACCATTAAATACAATTTTCTACTTCTCATTAAGTCTCTTTTTTGAGCAAAAAGTTAAGCAGTAAGCCACTATACAGGGTCAAACGCGGCACAGTTGATATTTTATATTTATCAGTATTCAGAAACAGAAAATACTTTTTACGTTTTTGAGAAATATATTTTTGTTATATCAAGCCTATTTTTCCTTTACACAGAGAGAAATATTTAAAAGTTAAGTTTTAATTTTTTGGGCGTGTCCTTGTGGGCGTTTCGCTTTGCTCATGCCCACAAGGTCGGCGTGCTGCGGGCTGCGCTATCGCTTCGGTGCTACGCACTGCTGATGCACCCTTCGCATGCCTCACGCAGCAGCTTTTGGACGTTTTACCTGGTTTTTAAGCATATTCCTGCTTTACCTTGTTTAATGCTGATTATCAAGTATTTACAAAGTTAAAATTTTTTACCTTGTTTGAAACGTTGTTATTTTATCTTGTTTTCTACTCATTTTCAAGTACTTACAAGGTTAAACCTTGAATATATGGACTTTTGATAACGCTTTAACACTGAATATGCAATTTTTGCCTTTGTAGTTATGTCTTACGTTATATGAGCTAGGAAGCTCAAACTACATTGTCAGTTACTTACAAAGTTACATTTTGTATAAGTGGGATTAGTTTACTTGCTGCGTGCGTGAGGCATGCGGAGGGCGTGCGTTAGCACGGTGCGAAGCCCCTCGCCCACGCTTTCCCTCTTGCCCAGGGGGTGGGGCGCAGCACCGTTAGCCCGTAGCACGCCGACCCGAGCGCAGCGAGGGACACGCCCAAAAAAATATCTTATCATCATTAGAGTTTATGAACAGAAATTTCTTAAAGAGAGTACACAAATTTACTTTATACTGATTTTCAATGTGTTAGATGTAAAAGTAGAGAGTTAGGCTATTTTTTGTAAAGTGTTGATTATCAGCATGCTTATTTAACAAAAAAATCTTCTTAAACCTTGTGTTCATAAAGTCTATTGTATGAAGTTAAGTATATGATCAGACAACTTTGGTACGGCTTCTAAATTAAGCGTATGACCAGCCTTTGGAATGACCACAAATTTACTATTAGGTAAAACCTTGTGCAAAACTTGACCAAACTTCGGTGGACATAAAAAATCCTCCTCACCATGAACGATAAGCGTTTTTATCATACTGCCTGAAATTTGAGGTAAATAATTGCCACTATCTGCTGTGGCTTGCATAAGCGCAAGAATGTTTTCAGGTTTGAGCTGCTGATTTATACGGTTATTTCTTAATACCTCTATGGGAATGATAGGGTTTTCAAAATACGATGAACCTAAACCAATAGGTAAAATGACATCAATTAAATGTTCGTATCCCCCTATCATAAGGGCTTTCCTCCACATTTCCCCAATAGCTTCAAAGAATGGGGTCTTGTAAGCAAAAGTAGAAATAAGTATTGCTGTGTTAATTTTTTGAGGATATAAGTGCATCATTCTTAACGCAACAGCTCCCCCATACGATATCCCTGAAACATGAACCTTATCTATATTTAGATGCTCTAACAAAGTAAAAATGTCTGCGGCATGCTGTTCAAAAGTTCTGAATTTGTCCGCAGCTGAAGACTGACCCTGAAAAATGAAATCTACTAAAAGTTGATGATGCGTTTTTTCAAAATAAGGAATAGTTAATTTCCAAGAAATTGTGGACTGCGTCAAACCATTGAGCCATACTATCCATTGAGCATCAGAAAGAGTAGCGCAAGGTAAAACTTCGTAATAAAGTAATGCCTTATCAGGTAGCGTTAGATACATGGTTAGACAAAAATAAAAAAAGATTAGAAACTTTATAGTGGGTATAGGTTTATACTTGTTCTATTTCATGTATGTGCTTTTTTTTAGCTACATTCTTTCAAGCGGTTGTATTCCGAGAAGTTTTAGAGATTGGTGAATAATACGCCCACAGATAGCATTTAATTGTACTCTAAATGCAATTGCATCAGGATTGCTGTCATGAAGGATAATCACCTCATGATGAAACTGCGCATATAAACGGCATAATTCATACACGTAATTAGCTACCAAAGCAGGGGAGTAGTGCTGCGCCGCCTGTAAAATAACCTCCTCAAAACGGTAAAGATGTACTAATAAATTTCTTTCAGTAGTGTGTAATTGATTGTAATTGTCTGTTTTTGCATGGTAAAAATGCACTAAATCTTTTTCTTGAGCTTTACGGAATATTCCTTGTATTCGTGCATAAGTATACTGCAAATACGTACCTGTATTTCCTTGCAGGTCAATAGACTCTTCGGGGTTAAAAACAATATCCTTTTGTGGATCAACTTTGAGAAGGTAATACTTAATAGCAGACAAAGCTAACTGATGATACAAATAGGTCAGTTCTTGTTCGTTTAATCCTTCGGTTTTACCTAAATCTTGGGTAGCTTTTTGGGCTACTTGATACATTTCATTTATTAGAGCGTCTATATCTACTACATTTCCTTCTCTTGTTTTCATACGCCCTGTGGGTAAATAGACCATTCCATAGCTCAAATGATATAAACGAGAAGCCCATTCATAACCTAATTTTTTAAGAATACTGAATAGTACCTTAAAATGGTAGTCTTGTTCCGAAGCTACTACATAAATGGACTGATATAAATTGAGTTCTTCGTGTCTTTGTACCGCTGTACCCATGTCTTGGGTAATGTATACAGATGTGCCATTACTACGTAGTAAGAGCTTTTGGTCTAGTTTTTCAGCAGTTAAGTCTATCCACACGGAGTTATCTGCTTTTTGATAGAAAATTCCTTTTGCTAATCCCTTTTTGACTAATTCTTTTCCTAACAAATATGTTTGCGACTCATAGTCATAGCGGTCAAAAGTAATGTTAAGTTTTTGGTAGGTATGTTCAAAACCTTGATAGACCCATGTATTCATTTGCTTCCACAAGGTTAAAATTTCTTGATTGCCTGCTTCCCATTCTGAAAGCATATTTTGTACTGCTTTGAACCATTCGGTTTGAGTTTGAGCTAATTCTCTGATATCCTCTTGAATTTGAGTTATTTTTTTAAGGTCTTTTTTGGGATTTTGTTCTAATTCATGCAGTTTTTGGGTTAAAATTTGATATTTTTCTTGTATATCTTGTGGTATTCCCTCAAAATTACCGTTTTCCCATTTTTGTAAAATCGTGTGTGTTTGTGTTTTGAGGATATTCTCTGCCATTATGTAATAATGTACGACAAAGTAATCGCCTTTGATGTTTTCTGTTTGAGGAGTTTTATCTTGTCCAAATTTTTGCCATGCAAGCATGGATTTACAAATATGCGCGCCTCTATCATTGTAAAGGTTTGTTCGTATCACTTCGTAGCCACAGTATTGGAGGATATTTGCCATACTATCACCGAGGAGTAGGTTTCTTAAATGTCCAAGGTGGAGGGGTTTATTTGTATTAGGGGAGCAGAATTCTATGAGTATTTTTTTGCCTTTACCTTGTTCGTTTTTTCCGAAGTTTTCATTTTCTTGGAGAGTTTTGAAGACAACTGCTTTCCAGAATAAATCTGAGAGGGAGAGGTTTAGGAATCCTTTTATAACATTAAATTTATGAATGTAGGGGCTATTTTGATGTAAATAAGTACCTATTTCTTGTGCTATTTCTTGTGGTGATTTTTTGATATATTGAGCAAGTGGGAAGCAAAGTAATGTGTATTGTCCTTCGAATTCTTTTCGTGTATGTTGGATTTCAATAGGGCATTGAGAAATGCCATATAATTTTTGAATGGCTTCTTTAATGTATTGGGATAAAAGTTTCATACTGCAAAGATAGGTTATATCTGATGGATTATTGGGATAGTATAATTTTTTGGGCGTGTCCTTGTGGGCGTTACGCTGCGCGTATGCCCACAAGGTCGGCGTGCTACGGGCTGACGGTGCTGCGCCCCACCCGCCCACCCCCTGTTATGGGGTTAAGGGTGTGTGCGAGGGGCTTCGCACCGTGCTAACGCACGCCCTCCGCATGCCTCACGCAAGCGGCAAGTAAACTAATCTCAGTTACATAAATATTATCCTTGTAACTCATTGAAAATCAATACTAAACAAAGTAAAAATACATTTTAACCTTGTAGCTTATTGAAAATCAATACTAAATAAGGTAAAACTTGAATGTTCAGGGTTAAAGGATTATCAAAAGTCCGTGTATTCAAGGTTTAACCTTGTATATGCCTGAAAATGAATACAAAACAAAATAGAAAAAACGCAGCTAAAACAAGACAAAAAATTTTAACCTTATAAGTACTTGATAAATACTTGATAATCGAAATAAAACAAGGTAAAACAAATATACGTTTAGAAACAAGGTAAAATATCCCAAAGCTGCTGCGTGAGGCATGCGAAGGGTGCGTGAGCAGTGCGTAGCGTTAGCGAAGCACCGAAGCGTGAGCGTAGCCCGCAGCACGCCGACCCGAGCGCAGCGAGGGACACGCCCAAAAAAATAAAATTATTTACTACGGTTAATATAAGTCAATGAAAAACTTTTTACCTTTGCTACATGTCCCTTTTAAATAGTAGTACGGTTTCTAATTTTCATTACAAAAGCGGTCAGAAACACGACTTAGGAGAATGTGAAACCCAAGTACAACTAGATAGTGATGGAATTCATTTTGGAGTATTTTATGGTAGTGATTGCGTTCAGTTTGCGTCATATCAGTTTCACACTCATGTAAGTGAAGGAATGAGACATGAAATAGCGATTAAGTATATTGCTGCTTCTTTGGATAAATTCAGAAAAGTCAGTTTTTTGTATCAAGCACCTAAGTTTTTATTCGTTCCTGATGCTTTATGGCAAAAAGATACATTAGTGCAAGATTTTATGGTTGTTAATGATTACTTTCCTGAATTGGAGACACTGCATAAAAAAGTCTTTCAATCGCATAGATGTACATTTATTTATACCCTACCCATTGAGTATTCTAAAAACTTCAAGTATTTAGAACAAGATATTGATATTCGATTAAGTGCTGTGGAACTGATTGCCTATTATGATAAATATTTCAAAAGCAAACAAAGTGAAACTGACGTAGTTTTACACATTCAAACTAACAATATAGAGATGGCTTGTTTTAAGGAAGGTAAGTGGGTACATTATAATCAATTTAAGTATGATGCTATTGAGGACATGCTGTATTATGTTTTATTTACTATGGAGCAGTTAGGTTTTAGTTTAGAGAATACGCGAGTATATGTGCAAGGTAGAATAGAGAAAGTAGGAAATGTATATCAAATCTTATTCAAATACCTTCCTCAGATAGATATGATTAGTTGCCCTCATGACAGTTATGCAGCATATTTACCAAACTATCACCACTTTCCATTATTTTTTGAACGCTGATTGTTGTTCTTAATTTGTTAGTTTTGTAGGGTGAGAAAAGGAGTCTTTGTAACGGTTTTATTATTAGTGTTGCAATCTTGTATTTGGTTTAAACCTATTGTCAGAAGTAAAAAACAAAACACCCAAGGAATTGATATTTCAAGACAAACAAGTAAAAGAGTAGTAGAGGTTAAACCTTGTACTGTATCTAAAGTAGAAGTTTATTCGCATTTATTTTGTAAAAGTGAAGTTAAATACGCAAAGAATTACGATGATCTTAATCCAATGGATAAATTCATGGTCAACGAAGGGTTTAATCAACGGCAGATGCAAGGTAAACTACTTTTAGATGTTTTAGTCCAGAATGATAATCCTGTTCCTCTACAATTAGAAAAGTTACGTTGGCAGGCGGTATTTGAAAATAAGTTATTAGATAGCGGCACGACACAAATAGAGCAAAAGGTACCACATCAGAGCGCGCATTGGGTGAGAATACCCATACAGTATGATGGCATGAAAATCAGTCAAAAAAACACTATGTTAGCCAAAACAAATACGGCTTTGATGCTACATCAGTTTGAACATTTTCAGTTTTTTACAAGGATTTTTGCTCGCCCCTCATACGACTCGACAGACACTGTTATACGAGGAATTTGTGAGGATACTATCATGAAAATGCTGCCCCTTAAATAAAAACTTTTGGAAAATTGAGAATATATACTTAATTTTGTGATAATTATAGTGCAAATTAAAATGAAACGAATTGGTTTATTATTCGTTGCTTTTGTTCTTCTATTTTTAAACCTTAACGCACAGCTTATAACCATAGGTTCAGGGACTGCTGTGAACACTACTACTAGTGCAAGTCCAATTAATATTTATTACCGAAGTTTACACTGTCAATTTGTGTACACAAAAGCAGAGCTCAACGCCGCAGGGCTACCAGGTTCAGCTGTGATGACTAAATTTGGCTTTTACATTCATGCTGCTCCCCTTTACGCTCTACCTAATTATACCATATCCATGAAGCACACTACCGCTACTAATCCTAGTGTGTATGATGGAACAGGATTAACTGTGGTAAAAACCATTCCTAGCTACATGCCTACCGCAGGAAAGTGGGATACGCTCACCTTGGATACACCATTCTGTTGGAATGGTGTAAATAACATTCTAGTAGATGTTTGCTTCGATCTTGTAGTACCGACTTGGAATGCATCAGGGCAAATACGTATATTTAATGCATCAAACGGATTCAGATCTGTTCGTTCAGACATAAGCAACCAATGTGGAGTAGCTACTACCACTAACTCCTCTGATAAGCCACAGGCACGCATGCGGTTTCAAAATATTAGTGCTCCTGTAGCTAACTTCAAGGCAGACACAGTCTGTGCCAATTTACCTACTACTTTCACTAACTTAACCACAGTAAGTTGTGGCACTCCCACTTACTTCTGGGATTTTGCAGGGTTAGGCACCAGTACTGCGGTTAACCCTACATTTACCTTTCCTGCCGCAGGTACTTACCCTGTTAAGCTAAGGGCAACACTAGGTTCTTTAAAGGATAGTATTATTAAAAATGTAATCGTTAAACCGCGTCCTAACCCTACTATTTCTACATCTAACCCTAATATATGTATAGGGGATCCTATTACAATAACTACTACGGCTACGGGTCTGATAAAATGGTATGTTAATGACACACTCTTCATAACGGGTGGCACCTCTATATATTACGTTCCCAAGTATAATGATACTATACAAGTAGAGGAAACCGCTCCAAATGGCTGTAAAGCATGGTCTAACACTATTATCATCAATAGAAATCCATACCCACCTAAACCTACTATAACACGGATATACCCTCCACCCACCGAAGTAATATGTATTGGGGACTCTGTAACACTGATGTCGAGCTCTACTACGGGTAATCAGTGGTATATCAAGAGTGGTACTACGTATGTACCCCAGTCGGGCGCCACAGGACAAATATTCAAGTACATGGCTACAGGTAATTTCGTAGCCGCAGTAGAAGTTACTACACCCTTCAATTGTAAAAAACGATCAAATGACTTTTTAGTGAGTGTTAGCCCGGCTGTTATACCTTCGTTTGTCGCATCACCTACCAAAGGTAAAGCCCCACAAACTGTTTTCTTCTCTGATATGTCTAGTGGAATTCCACCAATTAGTCAATACAAATGGTACTTCGGAACAGGTGATAGTAGCACACTCAAAAATCCTGCTTATACATACTTGAACCCTGGTACATATAATGTAACTCTACAAATTACTCCTCCAGCAGAAGCAGGATGTAAAGGCATCACAGTCAAGAACGCCTATATTGTAATCAACGCAGACACCAGTACCACCGTTGTACAAGATTACAGTATTATCAATCAGAGCAGTGTTACAATTAGTCCCAACCCTGCTAGTGATAATGTTAACATAAGTTATTTACTCAACAAGGCAGATAATATTACTCTCACTATCTCCGATTTAAGTGGTAAAGCTCATTTTATACAACAAGAAAACCAAGCACCTGGACTTCATAACATAAGTTACACTATCTCTGATTTACCCGCAGGAGTATATCTTGTGAGAATTCAATCAGAAAAACAAAATGTACTTAGAAAGCTAGTCATAACAAGGTAAAACACTATCACTCAACAAGCGAGAGAGTAGAAGCGTAGAAAAGGCTTTTACTCTCTATTTTAATAGGCAATTTATGAATTAATGTTTTATTTTGGGCGTGTCCCTCGCTGCGCTTCGGGTCGGCGTGCTACGGGCTACGCTGATGCTTCGGTGCTTCGCTGCGCTACGCACTGCTGACGCACCCTCCGCATGCCTCACGCAAGAACCTCGGCAAGTAGGCAGCGTCTATTTATTCAAACTTTTATTTTGTAAGTATTTGAAAATGAACATTAAACAAGATAAAAACAAACTTTTACCTTGTAAATCCTTGAAAATCAATTCAAAACAGGGTAAAACTTGTATATTCAAGGTTAAAAGGTCGTGTAAAGTCTATATATTCAAGGTTTAACTTTGTAAATCATTGAAAATGAATACTAAACAAGATAAAGTGATCGCAATTCAAACAAGGTAAAAAATTTTAACCTTGTAAGGAGTTCATAATCAACATTAAACGAAATAAAGCAAAGGTATGTATAAAAACGAGGTAAAACATCCAAAGGCTGCTGCGTGAGGCATGCGGAGGGCAAGCCGTCAGGCTTGGTGCGAAGCCCCTCGCCCACTCTCTCACTCTTGCCCAGAGGGTGGGGCGCAGCACCGTCAGCCCGTAGCACGCCGACCTTGTGGGCATACGCGCAGCGTAACGCCCACAAGGACACGCCCAAAAAATTAGCTCAGGACCGAATAGAATCCCAAGAGAAATTTGCTGGTAGAATAGAAATATACATAAACTTTTACTTACAATAAAGAATTAAGATTAGGTAACATCACGGTAAATTTAGTGCCTATACTGGGTTCAGAATGCATCTTAATACTACCCCCTAACTTCTCAACCGCACTTTTGACAATATACAATCCTAAACCTGAACCATCAGAAGTAGTAGATGCTCTAAAAAACATATCAAATACCTTGTTTTGATACTCATAAGGAATACCTTCGCCGTTATCTTCCACAACAAAAATAGCATGATGCTTGAATACATTCACTTGAATGTAAACCTTAGGCTGATGACCCGCCTTGTTAGGCTGGTATTTAATAGCATTTGCGATAAGGTTGTTTAGAATTAAGTCAATTCGGGTACTGTCAGAGTAAAATTCCTCTTTTTGATTAACCTGAACTTGAATATCTGTTTTTTGAAAATTATCCATGTAAGCTAAACCTTCTAAACAACTTTTTACTCTATGTTCCCAGTCTATAGGTCTTATTTCTACTTCTGTACGGTTATTTCGGGATAAAGCAAGCAAATCCACTACAAAACTATCTAAACGAGTAACACTTTTTTCAATCAAATCAAAATAGTGAGCTATTTCTGGTGATAGATTCTCCTCTTTGGCTAAATTGACAATTCCAAGTATAGATCGTAATGGTGCTTTTAAGTCATGAGAGGCTCTGTAAGTAAAGCTGTCTAATTCAAAATTCGCCTTTTGTAGTGCGATTATGTTGTTTTTAGCTTCAGTAATATCCATACAAACACCTTCAATCCAATTATATTCAGGATAAAAACGCGCAGATATAGAAATCCAAATTTGCTCTCCACTGCGTTTTTTAGATAAGAACTCAAAGTTCTCTACAATCCCTTTTGAAGTAAGTTCGCTAAATAAGTTTTGCTTGTCCTCGGGATGAACATAAATGTCTGTTAGCATGTTGATATCATTCGTGTTATCCCACCCAAAAATTTCCTTTGCTTTTTGGTTAGCTTCCAGAACCTTACCGTCTAAGGTGGTCCTAAAAATCCCGACAATAGAGTTTTCAAACAAGTTTTTGTATTTAATTTCACTCTGCTTCAAAAGAAATTCAGATTTTTTGATAGCCGTGATATCCGTAAAGGTGGTAACTACTAAAATAGAACCATCTTCTAATTTGATATCTTTTGATACAATATATACATCCCTGAACTCGCCATCTTTTCTACAAATCTGCCAATTTCTTAACTTATGTACTAAACCGTAAATAATTTTGAGTTGATATGCTTGGGCTAAAATTTGGTCTTTTTCTTTCAGTATGCTGATAAAAGGTTTGTTTAAGACTTCTTGCTCTTCATACCCTGTAATCTCTGTGAAAGACTTATTGACTTTTTGGAACATACCCTCTTCGTTCAAGACACATATAGCCGAGGTTGCTGTATCATAAACTAAAGACAAAAGATGCTCTCTTTGCTGTAAGGTACGTTCTGCTTTCACTTGTTGTGTAATATCTTGTGCAATAGAAACCACCCCTTTTATTTTATCTTGCTCATCTTTTATTAGAGCATTTGACCATAAGCATATAATTTCTTGTCCCTGCTTCGTAATGTTATTGAGTAATAACGTAGTGTGCGACTGCCGCCGTTTATACAAAGTGTTCGTATTTTCTTTTGCTTTTTCAAGGTCTTTAGGGGCTATGATAATTTTTGTAGTTTTTCCCAGCACTTCTTCTTTGGAATATCCAAAAAGTCTTTCTGCGGCAGGATTCCATAGAGTGATTTTTCTATTCTCATCCCACTCAATAATCGGCAGAGGAGAGTATTCTACAATGTAGTTTAGTCTTTGCTGCGTTTTAAGAGACTCTTGTAAAAGTTGTTGGATTTTTTGCTCATTAAGTTTACGCTCTGTAACATCCATCACCGTTCCCTCTAAAACACACTCTTCACCCTCACAAGATAAAATAACATTTTCTACAATGTACAAAATATGCCCTGCTTTATGCTTCAAAATTACTTCATAGTTTTCTATCTTTCCATATTTTTTCAAGTTTTCTATGTAAGTATTTCTATCACCTTGATAATAGTAGAGGTCCTTAGCATTGATTTTCAAAAGTTCCTCTACTGTATAACCTAACAAATTAGCAAAAGTGATATTTGCATCTAATATAGTTCCATCTAATTTAGAACGAAATACTCCTATTAAATTATGTTGAAATAAATTACGGTATCGTTTTTCAGCTTCTATATAAGCTTGTTTAGCCTTAACCTGCTCCGTGATATCAATAACTACACTCATAATAGCAGGTTTATTTTCAAAGTTAATAGGGTGGGCAAATGTTTCTACAATAATCTCTTGCCCCATTTTATTACGTATATGACGTGTGCGTTTTTGAGAGTATTTTTCAGAACTACTAAAATCTTCTTTGAATACTTCTTTCGCTTTATCGTCTCTAATTTGTAGCACGTTCATAGTAAGCAGTTCTGCTTCTGTGTAGCCTAGTAGTTCACATGTTCTTTGATTGACTGCTAAAATCTTATAGCTTTCCTTATCAAAAATAATTTTAGCAATAGGACTTTGGTCAAATAAAAGGCGATAATTTTGTTCTGATGCTTTTAGTTTATCTTGCATTACGTACTCGTCATGAATGTCCTGCTCTATTTCAAAAACATACTTTCCTAAGCTATCCTCTGCGCTAATGATGTAAGAACGGTACCATCTATATTCCTCTGAATTTATTTTTCGCATTCTTTTAAGTGAAATAAAAGTTTCTCCCTTATCTAATAACTTTTGTATCTCTTCTCTATGCTGAGCCACATACTGAACATCCTCGGGATGTACAAATTGTTGAGTTCCTTTCACAAAATACTCTTGTATCTGTTGGGGTGTGGTATCAAAAGATATTCCACGGTTGATCTTTGCTTGTTGATTCGCATATATCAAACCTACATTTTTACGCGACATAAGCATACCCATAGGCAGTTTACCTGCCAATACTTGGAACATTACCTCTTTTTCTTTTGCTTCTCTTTCTATTCTCTCTTGTTCTATTTGTAAGACTCTCTCTTGATGTATATTCTTAATAAATCCAAAAATACGTGTAGAACCATCCGTATGACGCAGATACTGGTACTCATCACTAACCCAATAATAGTTTCCGTCTTTGAAACGAACTCGATATTCTATCACGTAGTTTTTTCCAATCTCCTTCTGACCATAGATTTGTTTTACCCTTTCTACATCATCAGGGTGAACAAATGAATACCAGTAGCCATACTCTTTTTTAAGTCTATTACGGTCTATATCCATCCACTCAAATAATCTATCACTACTTAATTCCGTATAACCATTCTCATCTGAAATATAAATGACAAAAGGACTGTATTTTAGCAAGTTATCTATTTCTTGATTTTTAATCAATAAGTTAATTTTGTACCTCTTAATGTAGTAATATAAAAAAGAACTAAAAAAAGCAGCTATTATGAGCGCACAGCCTAAAATGTAAAAGTATTTTTTGTCAATTTCTACCAAAAACGCTGTAGAAAACGCAAATAACCCAAAGCAAATAAATATAATCAAAAATGGGTTGAGTAATATTTTGCTCTCCATACTTTTTACTTAGCTTTACTCAAATTCCGTATTTTGTACCATGCAAAAAGCATGATGCCTGTATTTAATACCACAAATATAAGTAAAGCGGCATACAGAGCTTTGTCTGATTGTGTGAAATTAAATATAATTGCAAATAAAACCCATATTTGACTATATAGTAACCAAAAATTAGCGACAAACCTTGCAATTTTACGAATACTCTGAGCAGATAAATGTGTAAATTTATGCATCAATACTTGCTCTCCTTTTGCCTGCATAAATATAGCAAAAATTAGTATTATCACTGCCAACAGAAAAAAGAATATACTTACCGCGCTCATTTACAAGAGCAAAACTACACAAAAAATTATTGCTTGATAAGTATCTTACCTAACGTTCCGTTTTGAGTATCAATTTTAAGGTAGTAGTTACCTGGAAGCAGTGTATGAACAGGAATAGTGATACGAGCATTATCGCCTGTAACGAAAAAAGTCTCTTGTTTTATGACCTGAGATAAAGCGTTAAAAATGGATAATTTAATCTTACCTGAAATTCCAGAGCATTCCACTTGTAATGTATTCGTAACAGGATTAGGGTAAATTTCAAATGAAGGAGTGTTGCTATCGTGTTGATCTAGGTAAGTGATAGAAGCTAAGGCTGCGCATCCGTCAGGAACACCATAACCATAAAAATTATCTGGGGTATTTTTTCTATCACTGGCATCGCGAATAGCATTAACTAACTGAATAGGACTTAATGTAGGCTTAGCTTGCAAAAGGCATGCAGACAGACCCGCAATCAATGGTCCTGATAAAGATGTTCCACTTGCAGATACTACATTCCCTGAATTTCCACTTACGCATGCCGCAGCTACTCCCATAGCCATTACATCAGGTTTAATTCTACCATCATAGGTGGGTCCGTAACTTGAAAAAGCGGCACGTATTCTATTAGCGTCTACGGCACCAACGCAAAGGATACTATCTGCATCAGAAGGGGCAGTAATATAACCCCAGCTGCTTGTACCTTCATTTCCTGCGGAATTAGTAATCATAATTCCTTTTCTCCGTGCCATTACAGCAGCTTGGGTGATAATCGTTGTTTTGCCATCCATATCCGCATACGCGTAAGAATTTTGTCCTGGATCAAATATACTGTATCCTAAGGAAGAGTGTATGATGTCTGTACCTAATGAGTCTGCCCTTTGAGAAGCCAGAAGCCAGTTTACTTCCTCTTGGTTGATTTCCGCAGAAACTTGTTCAGTGCGATATAAAATAAACTTAGCATCAGGTGCAGTGCCTACAATCACGTTAGGTAACTTTGCCGCAATTGTACTCCAAACCAAAGTACCGTGTCCATCCTCGTCCCAAGCGGTAGGTTGATTATCTACAAAGTCGTACGTATTAAGTAGCCTGCCTTGTAAAAAAACGTGCTTAAAACAAGATAAAGTATCCGCGTTTCGATACCCACTATCCATTAAAGTAATAATCACATTTTTACCAGTATAACCCGCGTTATGTATGCAAGGTATACCTATCATATCATTTTGTACAAACGCACTACCATAATAGCTATTTATTTTGGCTGTGTTGTTAAGGGGCATATTTTCATGTATTTCTTCTATCCTTCGGCGATAAGTTGTGTGATTTTTTATTTCTTTCACAAAAGGTAAGATGCTTAAATTCTGAATCTGTGTAGAATTAGCTTCTACACAAACTGCATTCAGCCAGTTAGAAACGCCTACTATTTTGGCTCCCGTGCTTTGAATGGTTTGAAGGTAATCTCTTTTCACAGGAACATCCGTTATATCTATGGGGATGCCATATTTAGCTCGTCTTTCTATCGCTCTTTGAGAAAGATAAAGTTCAGGGTGAGATAGGTAATACTCCACGTTATTACCTTTGTCTGTTAAAAAAATCCACTTTTTTTCTACATTCTGACCAAAACTACCTGTAAAAATAATAGAAAACAAAGGCAAAAGAAATCCCTTGATAATAGTATTTGTTTGCATAATTATATTCAAAACTACAAAAAACTTCTTAACTTTGTTCAAAAATGACAAGCAAAACCGAAGAGAAGTGGAAGATCAACCGTCAGAAGAACGAGTTTGCGCGTACCATTCCTGGTAAAACCTTACCGCGTAGTGATCTAAAAGTTATCTACCGAACTTTTTTATCTTGTGCCAAAAATGTAGAACTATGCGTATATGAAGATAATACGTTTAGTTTATCCCAGCCGAATGCTTTTGATGATGCACAAGTAGTGATAGAAACAGTAGAGTGTCTCAGACCGTATTTTGAAAACACTTATTCAGGCTTTTACCGTCAGTACGACAAATGGGTAGAATTAGACAAAGAAGCTACGCGTAAAGCCCGGTTAGAAAAAATTTTAAGTGCCATTGCTAATAATATAGCAGAGATTCCTGAACTCAAAGATGAGATTATCAAATTAGGTAAGATGTTAGAGCGTGGGGACGATATTCGTCCTTATTGTGGGTTGGAGTAGAGGTGGTATTTATGCAGTGTAAATAAGTTTTTTACTTTTTGGGCGTGTCCTTGCTTGCGTTTCGCTGCGCTCATGCAAGCAAGGTCGGCGTGCTGCGGGCTAACGGTGCTGCGCCCCACCCGCCCACCCTTGGGCAAGAGTAAAAACGTGGGCGAGGGGCTTCGCACCGTGCTGACGCACGCCCTCCGCATGCCTCACGCAAGCAGCATGCAGACTAAGTCCAATTATTGAAAAATTAACCTTATAAGTATCTGAAAAACGTAGTTTGAGCTTCCCCAGCTCAAAAACCTAAAAATATAACAACAAAGGTAAAACTTTTATATTCAGGGTAGAGGGGTGCAAAAAGCCCATATATGCAAGGTTTAACCTTGTAAATACTTGAAAATGAATACAAAACAAGATAAAATGACCCTAAATGAAACAAAGTAAAAAATCTTAACCTTGTAAGTGTTTGATAATGAGCATCCAACAAGGTAAAGCAAAGATATGTATAAAAACAAGGCAAAACATCAAAAAGCGGCTGCGTGAGGGATACGGAGCATGCCGTTAGGCAGTGCGGAGCGCAGCGAAGCACCGAAGCGAACGCGTAGTGCGCAGTAGCCCGACCCGAGCGCAGCAAGGGACACGCCCAAAAGTAAAATAAATTATCAAACTTTATATCATAATAACCTCTACTTAGCCTCTTGTAACTCTACCTCCACGGCTCCATACCACCGCATACGAGCATCAAAAAAACTTATTCTATACTTACCTAATTCCTTTTTTTTAACTATCCATAATACTTTATACTTTTCACCTTGCTTGCAAGCATACCATTGATGCCCAAAAACAAGACTATTTTTTTTATCATATTGATATACATACAGTAAAAGAGTATCCGTTTGTAAATAAGGTACTTTACAAGCAAACTCTATTTCATAAGGGCGCCTTTTTTTGTGCAGCATAATAAGACTATCATTTTTAAAAAGAATATCCTCGCCTTTCCATGTTACTTGTATGGGTTCTGTTTCATTGTAAGTGCTTTTAACCTGCAAATATTTAGGCTTGTAAAGAATAAGTACAGAGGTTTGATATAATTTGACTCCCCTCGGAGAAAATACCAATACTTGATACCAACCCTCCTGCTGAAAAGTATATTCCACAATAATGCTGTCTTTCCTATTTGTATTTTGAATTACTGAATTATAGTACTCTTGATAGCGATATACATCTATTACTACGCTATCTTCAAAACACAACAAGGAATGCTTAACAAGAATTTGAATTTTGTAAGGTAATTCTGATGTCAAATAGGTTTGCGATAATTGTCCGTACATGTGTTGGTTTTGAGCAGATGTGTAAGTACAGTACATACTTGCCCAAAATCCTGCGGCTATTAGTAAAAATTTCATACCTTTGTACACCTAATAATGCTGCGGCTAAAAATACTGATTTGTGGAGCATTGAGTTTGTATTTGTGCAACATTTTCGCGCAGCATAAAGTATTAGATAGCCTAAAAAAGAGTTTAGAAACTCATACGCAAAGAGACACCTCTCGTATTCATTATCTTATCAGCGTAGGAAAGTACATCATGCGTACAGAAAAGGAGAAAAGCTTACAATACGCCACAGAAGCAGTACAAATTGCCGAAGATCTCAAAAATGTTCCTATGCAGATAAAAAGCTACATTCATTTGGCTAAAATGTATAGTATGCAAGATAAATATACCAATGCTATCGAGTACTATCAAAAGGCGGCTCTTTTGTGCGAAAAAGTACTGGATACCATCAATCTTGCGGAGATCTATTTTGGGATAGCTACTATCTACAGGTTTCAAGAAAAGTATAGGAAAGCAGAACAATACAACCTTCGCGCTTTATCTATTCTCAATCACCCAAAATATGACCTTCTTAAAGCAAAAATATATAATAACATGGGTATTTTATACGACAGGCAGAAAAATCACAAGAAAGCTATTGAATTTCATGAAAAGTCTGTTGCTATCAAAGAACGCCTAAAAGACACTTTGGGAATGCTGACAACCTTAGCTAATCTAGTAATTACCTATTCCCAAAACGGAAAGGTAAAAAATGAGACAAAAGCACAAGATTATCTCCAAAAAGTAGAACAGATCGCAAAGCGTTTGAAAGATGATTACACTATAAGATATGTAAATCTCTATTTAGGTAAAATTTATTTAGAGGAAAAAAAACTAGATAGAGCCATGCAGTATTGTAAGAAAGCTATTGAATTATACAAAAACGATAAACCTGACGATATACACTTAGACGCTTTAATTACAAAATGTAGTATTTTGATAGAAAATAACGACATATATTCAGCACAGCGAGAACTTTTACCCATTGTGCCTGTTGTATCTGAATTAAAAAATATTCAACGAGAAAAAGAAGTCTACCAGCTGCTTGCTAAGATATATCAAAAACAGGATAAATACAAAGAATCTTGTTTATACTATCAAAAAGAGAGTGCAATTAAAGACACTTTATTTACACGATATAAAAAACAAGAGGAGCAGCTAGCAGAAAATGATTACGAACTGATGCATATTGAACAAATGAATCAAAATCTTAAATCTCTTAATCAACTTCAACAGGAACGCTTACGCAAACAAGGTATTACGATTGCTTTTGTCGTTTTAGCACTTACTCTTGCTTCCGCTTTGGCTATACTTTTAGTATATGTAAACAGTGCCCGAAATCACTATCTAAAAAAACTAGAAGAGCGCAATCAAATTATCAGTAATATCAATGCAGAGCTGCAAAAAAATAATCAGATTAAAAGTAAACTTTTTTCAATTATATCGCATGATTTGCGCAGTCCTTTGGCTACTACAAAAGGACTCCTTATGCTGTTAAAAGAAGAGCCTAATCTCTCTGATCAATTCAAAATTTACATTAATCAAATTACCAAAAACTTGGATAATACCTTTATTCTTTTGGATAATCTTCTCAAATGGTCTGCGGCGCAGATGCAAAACGTAAAACCTAAACCCAGTCATTTCTCTATTCAGAATTTAATCCACGAAATAGTCGAACTATATACCCCTACCGCACAAGAGAAAAAAATTGAACTCACAGCTGATATCACAAACGATTACACCGTTTATGCAGACAGAGATATGTTACACTTAGTCTTGAGAAACTTAGTCAATAATGCTATAAAATTCACTCCTGAAAACGGTAAAATTCAAGTCTCTGTAACTAAACAGGACAAAAGTGTTCTTATTTCAATTAAAGACACAGGAATAGGTATTCCAGAAAAGCATATACAAAAAATATTTGAAGGTTTAACCACCAGAGGTACTGCTTCAGAAAAAGGAACAGGATTAGGTTTGCAGCTATGTAAAGAGTTTATACAGCTCAATCAAGGGGAACTTACCGTGCAAAGTATAGAGAACGTTGGTAGCACGTTTTCGTTCACAGTGCCTTTATCAGAAAAACAGGATTTAGTGTAAATTTGGATAGAAGATTTTATTTTGGGCGTGTCCCTCGCTGCGCTCGGGTCGGCGTGCTGCGGGCTACGCTTTGCTTCGGTGCTGCGCTACGCTCCGCACTGGGCTAACGCCCACCCTCCGCATGCCTCACGCATGCCGTATTTTGATATTTTACCTAATTTTGTATACATATCCTTGCTTGTCTTGTTCAATATTGATTATCATATAATTACAAGGTTAAAGTTTTTTATCTTGTTTTCTTACCTTCTTTTTATTTTGTTTTGTGTTGATTTTCAAATATGTACAAAGTTAAACTTCGAATGCATGGACTTTTGATAACCCCTTAACCTTATGTATTCAAATTTTACCTCATTTTGAATTGATTTTCAATAATTTACAAATTCAAAATATATTTTTACATTGTTTGGTATTCATTTTCAGATACTTGCAAGATTAAGATTTGAATGTATGGATTGCGTCTGCTTGCTGCATGCGTGAGGCATGCGGAGGGTGGGCGTTAGCCCAGTGCGAAGCCCCTCGCACACGCCCTTAACCCCATAACCAGGGGGTGGGCGGGTGGGGCGCAGCACCGTTAGCCCGTAGCACGCCGACCTTGTGGGCATGAGCCAAGCGAAACGCCCACAAGGACACGCCCAAAAAAATATCAAAATCAAACTACCTCGCAAAATAAAATAGACTTAATATAATTTATCGTACATTTGTACTGTTATTAAGGTATGACCATTACAACGCAGCAGCAAAAAGCTTTCGAAAATCAAGACACAAAAAATTTTTTACTTATCAAGGGTGCAAGAACACATAACCTAAAAAACATTGATGTAGCAATCCCACGTAATAAATTGATTGTTATAACAGGACCGAGTGGCTCGGGTAAAAGCTCTCTTGCCTTCGATACCCTCTACGCAGAAGGACAACGAAAATACGTAGAAAGCCTGAGCGCATACATCCGCCAATTCGTAGACCAAATGGAAAAACCTGATGTTGATTATATATTAGGACTCTCCCCTGCTATTGCTATTGAGCAAAAAGTTAATACAAACAACTCTCGCTCCACAGTAGGTACTGTAACCGAAGTATACGACTACCTGCGATTATTATTTGCTCGCATAGGGCGAACATATTCTCCTATTTCAAATACCGAGGTCAAAAGCCATACTGTACAAGATGTAATAGACTTTATGCTTACCTTGCCTGTTGATAGCAAGGTTTATCTTACAGTCAGCCACCACAAAAAGGACAAACGTACCCTCAAACAAAGTTTAGAAATTCAGCTTCAAAAAGGATTTAGCCGTTTAATGTATTATGGTCAAATCGTAGAAATTGAAGAGTTTATCTCTCAAATTACAAAAAAGCAAGAAAACGATTACATTCAGGGTAATATCTATCTGCTCATTGACCGAACCATCATTACTAAAAATTTTCAGGACCAAATCAATGACTGGGCTGATTCTGTGGCTACTGCTTTTTCAGAAGGCGAAGGTGAACTTACGCTATGGATAGACTCACCTGTATCTTTGAATTTGCTTAAAAATGAAAAATTAGACCCACAAAAGTATATCACCTTCTCCGACCGCTTCGAAGCCGATGGAATGACCTTTGAACGCCCTACTGCTGAATTTTTTAGCTTCAACACTGCTTATGGCGCATGTACTTTGTGCCAAGGAATGGGCTATGGAAATACATTTTCAAGAGACCTAATTCTCTCAAATCCACAAATCTCTGTAAAAGACGGCTTGGTAACCATTTGGAAAGGTAAAATGCAAGAGTACCTTTCTAACTTTCTAAAAAATGCACCTCGCTACGGACTTGATATAAATAAACCTTACCAAGATTTTACAGAAAAAGAAAAAAATATACTTTGGTACGGATTGGGTACTGAATGTACAGGTATCATCCCTAGTATGATAGAAACTCTTAACAGTAAAGATATACGCTCTTTAAGTGTGTTAGAAAAAACAAAAGCAAACGGACCCTGTGCAGGATGTGAGGGCACACGCGTACGCTTAGAAACTAACTACGTCAAAGTAGGTAACAAAAACATTTCTCAAGTTCTTCAAATGACTATTTCCGAAGCCCTTGCATGGGTAAATAATCTACAACTCACCTCACACGAACAAAAAATTGCAGAGCGTTTGTTATTTGAAGTACGCTCCCGCTTGGAGTATATTCAACAAGTCGGATTAGAATACTTAACCTTGCACAGGAATGCTAATACCCTATCAGGGGGGGAAACACAACGGATTAACTTAGCTAAATCCTTAGGCAGTCCTTTGGTAAACACTTTGTATATTTTAGATGAACCCTCCATCGGTTTGCATCCTAATGATACTCAAAAATTGATACAAATTCTTAAAAACCTCCGTAATCTAGGTAACACAGTAATTGTAGTAGAACACGACCCCGAGATAATTAAACAAGCGGACCATATCATTGACATAGGTAAATATGCAGGCGAAAATGGCGGCGAGCTGATATTTCAAGGTACATATACAGAAATGCTCAAATCTAAAGAAAGTTTAACCTCTGCGTATCTCAACGGAACTTTAGGCATTCCTGTACCTAAACACAGAAGAACCTCTAATCGCTTTATTTCTTTGAAGAATGTACAAAAACATAATCTCAAAAATATATCTGTCGACATTCCTGTTGATTGTCTTACTGTAGTTACGGGCGTAAGTGGGTCAGGAAAGTCCACCTTAATCGTGGATGTACTTTATCAGTATGCGCATGCTAAAATTCAGGGGCTTGCTCATAATCTTAAAATTCCTTCATCTTCAATCCAAATGAGTGTATCCATTCCTTCCGATATAGACTCTGTTGAACTTATAGACCAAAATCCTATTCAAAGGAACTCTCGTTCAAATGTTATTACTTACACCAAAGTATATGACTTTATTCGTATTCTTTTTGCGCAGCAGCCTTTATCCGTACAAAGAGATTATCATGATGGGCATTTTTCCTACAATTCAAACTATGGTGCATGCGACGTATGCCAAGGTGAAGGATACGTAACTATTGATATGCAATTTATGACTGACCTCAAATTACTTTGTGAAGTTTGTAATGGCAAACGCTTCAAAAAAGACATTCTTGAAGTAAAGTACAAAGAGAAAAACATTTACGATGTATTGCAACTTACTGTTAGCGAAGCCTTAGATTTTTTTAAGGAGCATAACCGCATCATCAAACGGCTAAAGCCTCTCAAAGAAGTAGGACTGGGTTATATGCGATTAGGACAAACTACTGATACGTTTTCAGGTGGTGAGTTGCAACGTTTGAAATTAGCCTCTTTTCTGATAGAAAAGATAAATAAAAAGTGCATTTACATATTTGACGAACCTACAACAGGGTTACATTTATACGACATTCAAAATTTAGTACAAGCTTTACAAACCTTGGTAGAACAAGGGCATACCGTTATTGTTATAGAGCATAATTTAGAGTTTATCAAAACAGCGGATTATATTATTGAATTAGGTCCTGGTGCGGGGGATAAAGGGGGTAAGGTAGTATTTGCAGGTACTCCCGAGGATATGATAAAACATGATAAAGCGGTTACAGCAAAATACTTAAAACCTCTTTTGAAATGAGTTCTATTTCAGGGACTAACTGACAATAAAAAGTCTCTCAATATGATTTTTTGTTTTGGGCGTGTCCCTTCGCTGCGCTTCGGGTCGGCGTGCTGCGGGCTGCGCTATCGCTTCGGTGCTTCGCACTGCT
>JANWVE010000179.1 GCA_025057675.1 Bacteroidia bacterium | reverse complement strand
CGCAGCGAAGCACCGAAGCGTCAGCGTAGCCCGCAGCACGCCGACCCGAAGCGCAGCGAAGGGACACGCCCAAAAAAATCATAAAAACACTTTTTTACCTACCTTCTAATCTCAACCTTGAATAATACTATTTTTAGATTATTTTTTCTTTTTACGTTTAATAGGGGGTTTGCTGTAATACGATATGCCTGCTACAACATTATATGCCCAATCTTTGACTTCTTTGCGAGGAAACGCTACATTATAGTACTTGGCATCCATGCGAAGGAATATACTGACATAATTTCTTTGAGTTTTATCTTGCCATCCGCGCATAAAAGTTAAATGCAAGTTATAGTTATCAAAGAGGTAGAAATTAGGCGGGCGAGTAAAAAATATCTGATTGTGATAAGATAAAATAGTGTAAAGACCCACCGCCGCATGAATAGAAAGAGGATTTTTACCCCAGTAATCATCAAAAGGGTAGTAAGAAATACAAACCATAGGGCTAAATATAGTAAAAGAACTGCCTATTACATTCGTAGCAGGTAAGGTATCTCTTTTTATGGTAAAATCATTGTAGTATTGATTAGTTAAATTTCCTGCAAAACGGAGGAGTAACTTTTGCTGCTCACGAATAAGAGGGACTTGCAGCCAATACTGTGCATTTATACTTCTTCCTGTAATAGTTAACTTTTCATAGCTTTGATTGTTAAGCCAAGAATACCCTACACCAAAATCTAACCCCATACGCACCCTATTTGAATACAGTATACTGTCCTTTTGGGCTATTGAATGTATATAGACTATGCTTATGAGCAGTATTAAAAGCAGCTTTACCTTATTCATGAGTACATTCCAAATGTAGAAAAAAACACATTTTTTAAACCTCTGCGCGGGATTTTGTTTCTATTTTAGGGAGATTATTTTCTGGCATGCGAGGCTCCCGTAACCGCACAGGGGGCGTTTTAGATTTTTTTAAGCGTAAATTGAGGAATTCGACAAATAACGAAAATATCATAGCAGAATACACATAACCTTTTTCTAAATGCACTCCAAATCCATCTACTACTAATGTAAAACCTATAAGCAGTAAAAAAGCTAATGCTAACATTTTTGTTGTCGGATGTTTTTCTACAAATTTACCAATGGGTCTTGCAAAAAAGAACATTACTGTTAGTGCAATAAAAATGGAAGTTATCATAATCCAGGTTTCTCGTGCCATTCCCATAGCCGCTAAAACAGAGTCTAAAGAAAAAACAAAGTTCATTAGGAATATTGTTAGAAGGGCTTTACCCATGTTTTGCACTTTGTCTTTTTCTTGCTCCTCTTCATCTCCTTCCAATTTATGATGCATTTCTCGCACGCTATTAGAGATAAGAAAGAAACCACCACAAAGCATAATCAATTCTTTACCTGAGAAACCATGTTCAAAAATGATGAATAATTCATAGTCTAGTCCTTTCAAGAACCCTATCAAAGAAATCATGAGAATATTCATGATTAAAGAAATAAGAATTCCCAGAAACCGCGTCCTTTGTTGTTGTTTAAGATTAGGAATTCGTGAGGCTGTGATACTGATGAAAATAGCGTTATCTATACAGAGCGTTATTTCCATCAGAGTAAGGCTGAATAAACTGATTAGGTGTTCGGTAGTCATTTTATTATGCCGTGATTAAAATTTGTTAGGTCTTAAAATCATTTTGTAGATGTTTGCTGTAAGTATTGTTCTAGTCCCTTTTGTAGACATGTCATGGCTTTTTTAAGTTCGTTTACTTCTAGTACATAAGCAATACGTACCTCATTTTTACCTGCGTCTGGGGTAGCGTAAAAACCACCTGCGGGTGCAAGCATTACGGTTTCGTTGTTATATTCAAAATGTTCTAACAGCCATTGACAAAAATGTTCGCTGCTTTCAATAGGGAATTTTGCCATCAAATAAAAAGCACCACTAGGGACGTTATAGATAACGTTAGGTATACGAGACAATCCTTCTAAAACTACATTTCTGCGTGCTACATAATCTTGGGTAACGGAATCAAAATAGCTTTGAGGGGTATCTATGGCGGCTTCGCAGGCTATTTGCTCTAACATAGGGGCGCATAAACGCGCTTGTCCCATTTTTAATGCGCACTGAATAATTTCTTTATTTTTACATACCATAGCGCCTATCCTTGCGCCGCAGGCGCTATATCGTTTAGAAACGGAGTCTACTAGAATGGTTCTATCTTCAACTCCTTTCAAATGCATGACTGATACGTATTGTTTATCATCATAAATAAATTCTCTATATACCTCGTCGCTAATAAGAAAAAGATCGTATTTAAGAACAAGATCTTTGAGTTGTTCTAATTCTTCTCGGGTATAGATATATCCTGTGGGATTACCTGGATTGGCAATAAGAATAGCTTTGGTTTTATCGGTAATTCGTTTTTCAAACTCACTGATAGGAGGTAGCTTAAAACCTTCCTCTATTTTAGAGGATACAGGAACAACCTTGACGCCCGCTATTTGGGCAAAAGCATTGTAGTTTGTGTAGAACGGTTCAGGAATAATGATTTCTTCATTAGGATTCATGCAGGTAAACATAGCAAAGAATAGCGCTTCTGAACCTCCTACGGTAATAATGATATCTTCATAGGAAACTGAAATATTATGCTTTTGGTAGTATTGAGATAACTTTTTGCGGTAGCTTTCTAATCCTGCGGAGTGTGTGTATTCTAGCACTTTAAGATTATGATTTTGAATCGCCTTCCAAAAAGTTTCAGGGGTTTGTACGTCGGGCTGACCAATGTTGAGGTGATAAACCTTTCTACCTATTTTTTTAGCTTTTTCCGCAAAAGGCACTAATTTTCGGATAGGGGAAGCAGGTAAAGCTACCGCTCGTTGAGAAATTTTTAGCATAAGACAAAATTACAAAATATACTGAGATAAATCTTTATTTTGCGCAAGGTGCTGCAATTTCTGATACACTAACTCTTCTGTAATTACAATTTTCTTTTCTGTAATTTGGTCGGGTATTTGAAATAAATAATCATTAAGTAAAGCGCTGAGGATAGTATGCAAACGCCTTGCTCCGATGTTTTCTATTTCATTATTTACTTGATATGCTATTTTTGCTATGGCGCGGATAGATCCTTCTTCAAATTCTAATTCAAAACCTTCAGCTTCAAAAAGGGCTTTATATTGTTTAGTAAGTGCATTTTCGGGTTCGGTTAAAATTTTGAAAAAATCTTGTTCAGAGAGGGATTGTAGTTCTACGCGAATGGGAAAGCGCCCTTGAAATTCAGGAATTAAATCGCTGGGTTTAGATACGTGAAAGGCGCCCGCAGCAATAAATAAAATATGGTCTGTTTTTACGTTCCCGTATCTTGTACTGACGGTACTTCCTTCCACAATAGGCAATAAATCCCGTTGCACTCCTTCTCTGGACACATCAGGACCGCCGTTATGAGATTTACCTGCGATTTTATCCACTTCATCAATGAACACAATACCACTAGTTTCTACTCTTCGGATAGCTTCTGCGATCACGTTATCCATATCAATCAGTTTTTGTGCTTCCTGGTCAGTAAGAATTTTTTTAGCTTCTGCAATAGTTACTGTACGTTTTTTAGTTCGCTTGGGGGTTATACTATTGAGCATTTCTTCGATATTGGCTGCCATGTCGTCTGCACTAATAGGACCGATGACATGGGTGCTAGGTTTATGTTCTATTTCTATTTCTATTTTTCGGTGGTCTAATTCACCTTTTTGAAGCTTATTCCGAATTTTTTCCCGAGTACGATAATTCAGTTCTTGTTCAGAAATAGCGTTGGTATCTGTTATTTCAAAACCAAATTTGTGTGCATTTTCTACGGAGTTTTTTACGGGGGGGAGTAGGATGTCTAAAATGATATTTTCAGCCTGTTCCTCTGCTTTTTGGAGTACTTCTTGTTTGTGTTGGGCTTTGACCATGTTTATACCTTGTTGGAGCAGGTCTTTTATCATACTTTCTACATCTCTGCCCACGTAGCCCACTTCTGTAAATTTTGAAGCTTCTACTTTGATAAAGGGGGCTTGTACCAGCTTAGCTAATCTACGAGCAATTTCAGTCTTTCCAACGCCTGTAGCACCTATCATTAAAATGTTATTGGGCATAATTTCTTCGCGTATGTGGGTGGCGGCATGCATTCTGCGCCAGCGGTTACGCAGTGCTATGGCTACGGCTTTTTTAGCTTCTTGCTGACCAATAATATACTTATCTAATTCACTAACAATAACGGATGGGGTTAGTTTTTGTTCAATATCCATACCTAAGAATGAACCACAAAATTGCTAAAAAGTTTTTGAATACTTTATGTAATTGTCTTATAAGTTTGTGTAATTCGCTTACTGAACCTTGTACATAAGGTATGTAACTACATTTGACAAACGTTTGATGAATTACGATTATTTTTTTGGGCGTGTCCTTGCCCACGTCTTGCTACGCTCGTGTGGGCAAGGTCGGCGTGCTGCGGGCTGCGCTATCGCTTCGGTGCTTCGCTGCGCTCCGCACTGCTGACGCACCCTCCGCATGCCTCACGCAGCTGCTTTGGGATGTTTTACCTTGCCTTTATACTTACATTTGCTTTACCTTGTTTGATATTCATTATCAAATACTTACAAGGTAAGAATTTTTTACCTTGTTTCAAATGTTGTTACTTTACTTTGTTTTACATTGATTTTCAAGTATGTACAAGGTTAAACCTTGAATACATGGACTTTGCAAGACCCTTTAACCCTGAACATTTATATTTTACCTTGTTTTATACTGATTTTCAATGTATTACAGGGTTAAAATATGTTTTTACCTTGTTTAATGTTCATTATCAGACACTTACAGGATTAGTTTTTGAATACATGGAATTAAATACCTGCAAGGTATTCTGCGTGAGGCATGCGGAGGGCAAGCCGTCAGGCTTGGTGCGAAGCCCCTCGCCCACTCTTTCACTCTTGTCCAGGGGGTGGGCGGGTGGGGCGCAGCACCGTTAGCCCGTAGCACGCCGACCTTGTGGGCATACGCGCAGCG
>JANWVE010000178.1 GCA_025057675.1 Bacteroidia bacterium | reverse complement strand
CGCTCGTGTGGGCAAGGTCGGCGTGCTACGGGCTAACGGTGCTACGCCCCACCCGCCCACCCCCTGGGCAAGAGTGAGAGTGTGGGCGAGGGCTTCGCACCGTGCTGACACACGCCCTCCGCATGCCTCACGCAAGATGCCAATAAACTAAGTCCGCTTATTCAAAACATAACTTTGTAAGTATGTGAAAATGAAGCTAAAACAAAATAAAACTATTTCTTAATATTGTAAATCACTGAAAATCAATTGAAAACGGGATAAAACTTGTATATTCAGGGTTGAAGTGTTGTGTGAAGTTCACGTATTTAAGGTTTAACCTTGTACATAATTGAAAATCAAGATATATAAAGTCTAAAAAATAATTTTACTTTTTTAGGCATGTCCCTTCGCTGCGCTTCGGGTCGGGCTACTATGCTAACGCTCGGTGCTGCGCACTGCCTGACGGCATGCTCCGTATCCCTCACGCAAACTATATCTCCATGTTTTACCTCATTTTTAGACATACATTAGCTTTACCTTGTTTAACATCGGGTATCAACTGCTTACAAGGTTAAAATTTTTTACCTTATTTCAAGTGGGGTTTATTTTACCTTGTTTTACGTTCATTCTCAAGCATATACAAGGTTAAACCTTGAATGCATGGACTTTTTACGGTACTTTAACGCTGATTCCCGAAATTTTACTTTATTTTGAATTGATTTTGAAGAATTTACAAGGTCAAAATGTATTTTTACCTTGTTTTGTATTCATTTTCAGGTACTTACAGGGTAGATCTTTGAATAAATAGCGTTTGCCGACCTGCCAAGGTTCTCTGCGTGAGGCATGCGGAGGGTGCGTCAGCAGTGCGAAGCACCGAAGCGATAGCGCAGCCCGCAGCACGCCGACCTTGTGGGCATGAGCGTAAGCGAAACGCCCACAAGGACACGCCCAACAAACAAAATCATTAGACAAAAAATTATGGTAGTCTCTTTATCTCGTGATGTATGTCTTTTTCTAAACTCTTTGCTCTTTGCTGTATAATTCTTTTTTTGAATAATGCATATTCATTCATCAGGGCATCATACAACAAATCTGCTACCAACGCACAACCTTTTTCCGAGAAGTGAATAAAATCAGAAGTAGCCAAAGGAGGATTTTGATTTGCCCAGTCTAAAATACTACCTTGACCACCCATTACTTCAAATAAGTTCCAAAAAGCAACCCCCGCCCGCTCACAAGCACGCCTTTGTGCATTTACTGCTAAACCTAAACCACTATAACTTTGATAATGTCCATCTACTTTATGTGCCATGTCGGATGCGCTTATCATCAAGATACTAGCATCAGGATTAGCCCGCTTCATGAACATAACCATCTCATAAAAAAAGGCTTCAAACTGTGCTGCTGACTCCTCACCCGTTACATAAGGAATTCCATTACCCCCATATTGAAGAATAATTAGTTTTGTATTAAGTGCTTTATACTGCGATTTAAGATATTCTGCACTCATTTTGAATATACCTTGTCCGCCATGCCCTCGCAAAGCAAAGTTATCAATCTGAACACCAATAGTGTCATCTAAACATATACCGTATATGTCAGGACTTTGAGCGGCATTGAATTCATAACGCACCACAGGTACTCCAGCCCTAAAATGATGTGTGATCATACCAAATTCTTTTTGAATAGGAAGATTATCTTGATATACAGTCCCGTCTATGATAGTGGTTACATGGCAAGGTGTGTCGGTATTACCCCATAGTAGCGCCGCACGGGTATAATTCCCGTATTTATTGCTAGAAACTGCAATATATGCCTTTTTAATAGTACTATCTCTGATTTTAGGATTAGAAAAGCGAAATACCAATCCGCCATAACCATACCGATTATTGATATAAATATCATGAAACATAGTGTAACGTATCCAATTGTCTGATGCTTCTCGGCTATAAGCAGGAGGAGTATAAATATCTTTGATAGGAATAAACCCTGGTCCCCCTCCGCCGAACTGTTTGTGAAATTTTTTTCTTAAATACAGTGTAATTCTATCTCCTTCTATTTGAGAGTCGCCGTAATGGGCTACACGAATGAGTTTTTTACTTTTCTGTGTTTCAAGGTCGTATAAAGCTTGAAAAAATTTGTCCAAAGCAAAAATACTATCCTTACGATAATTATGAATTTTTACTTTTTGTGCCTCTTGTGAGGTATCTATTTGAATTTGTTGGCTTTGTTGTTTTAAGCTATCCGCTTGCTGCTTTTTTTTTACTAAATTTTGTAGTTTTTCTATCCTTTGTTGAGTTCTTTTAATCTCTGCTAATGCTTTGTAGTCCGTTGTACCTAGTAACCTTGGCAGACTTGAAAATTGCATTTTTATTTCTTTATCTTGATTAACAGAGAGGTTAAAACTAACCTTTTCGTGCCAGTAAGAAAGACAAAAAATGAGAATTTGAAGTAAAATAAGTAAGAGAATGACCTTTGTGGGTACGTTCAGGCGCATATAATAACAGCCCACAAATTTAATATACCTATTGAATTTTATGTTATTTTACGTTGAATGTCTTGCAATTTTTTACTAAACCGAGTTTTGTCTATAATCTTTTGTGTTTGCGTACCTTTGGCAATAATACGTTCTCCTACTTTTACTTCTACTGAACAAAAAACAGTGTTGCCTTCTACATATTCAAGTGTAGCAATATGGGTAGCAGTTTCACCCAACAAACAAGGTGAGATATGCTCTATACTCAGTTGAGTACCAATTCCTTCCTCTCCTTCCTCTAACATATCTAATACAAATAAACGGCACACCCATTCCATATCTTGGGCAATAGCAAAAGTAGCATACAAAGGATGAACTATGCCCGTATCAAATTTTGCTATGTGATCGTGGGTTACATGCCTTTCAAAGTGTTTTGTATCGCCTTTACGAAAAGGATTCTTCATATACAAAAACCAAATAGCACGGGAGATTAATTTTTATCAAAATAACGTTTGACAATATTTTCGTGAATAGAAAATGCCAAGGTTTCAGGTTTGTATATAACTTTAATGCCTACAACCTCATTGTTTTTTTTAACTTCGGGAATATCCTCATAGTTAATTGGGGGTAGTTGTCCAAAAATGAGCAAGTTTCCTTTTTGGTCGCTTATTACATCAAAAAGTATGATAGGAGTATTTTTGTCAAGGTTGATACCTGTTTCCTCGTGAAGCTCGCGTAGAATCCCTGTTTGCCATGTTTCGTTGCGTTCTAAGTAACCTCCTGGTAAAGCCCACTTTTGATAGCCATCTGTTAGACCTCGTTGAATAACCAACAACCCTTCTCCTACGGGTAAAATGGCAACACCTACAGGCGTAGGGTTAAAATATAAAAACTGATGACAACATACGCACTGGTAAGGGAAGTGAATGATATCAGGTAGTTTTATCCCGCAGTGATAACAATGTTTATACATTTTATGTTGTTTGAGGTTGTTGCAGGCGTTTAAGCTCATTGGCAAGTGCGGCTTCGCTGCTAATGCCTAAGTAGTCGCATAATTTGAGTATAGTTTTACGCTCTGTTTCAGATATATTTTTACCCCAGGTAGTATTATTTTCATCTAATACATGTTCTACGGCATCTTTGGGGGCTTCATGGTGTGCGTCAGCTACAGCTTCCATCATAATCAAGGAGAGGCGTTTTTTTTCTATATCTGTACCAATGTAGATTTTATGCAGTTCTAATAAGCGCTGTTCCCATACTGAAAAATCTTGCATAAAGTATTCTACTTCTTTGAGGTCATCATCGGTAATTTCTACATCTTCGGTGGGACTGAGGTCATTAAGAGGGTCATCATCAATGCGGTACATGATTTCTAAATTCTCAATAACAGATAATAATTCTTTGGTATCTATATGACCATCGCATTTAGCTACGATGAGCATAGGCGTCATCATGACTAGGGCTTCCACTTCATCTTGAGAAATGTAACGGTCAAGATGTTTTCTGCAATAATCTTGATAAAGGCTTTGAAACAATGGTAAATCTTTCATATACTTTTGAGTTATGTTAATGCAAATTTATTTACTTCTTGTAGTTCTTTGTTCAATTCGTTTTTCGTAATTTTTACCTTGAAAAATTCTATTTACATAAATTCCAGGGGTATGGACATGATTAGGGTCAAGAGAACCTACGGGTACAATCTCTTCTACTTCTGCAATAGTGATTTTAGCTGCACCTGCCATCATTGGATTAAAATTTCTTGCTGTGGCTCTGTAAATGAGGTTACCCATAGCGTCGCCTTTCCATGCTTTGATGATAGCAAAATCTCCTTTAATCCAGTGTTCCATCACGTACATTTTACCATGGAATTCTCTTACTTCTTTACCCTGAGCGACTTCTGTGCCGTATCCTGCGGGGGTAAAGAATGCAGGAATTCCTGCCATACCTGCGCGCAAGCGTTCTGCTAAAGTACCCTGCGGAATAAGTTCTACCTCTAATTCTCCGCTTAACAGCTGACGTTCAAATTCCTCGTTTTCACCTACATAGCTAGCTATCATTTTTTTCACTTGTTTATTTTTGAGCATCAGTCCTATTCCAAAGTCGTCTACCCCAGCGTTATTAGAAATGCAGGTAAGGTTTTTTGTACCTTTGCGGACTAATTCCGCAATACAGTTTTCGGGTATGCCGCATAAGCCAAATCCACCTAAAAGTAGAGTGGCGCCATCAAAGACATCGTGAAGGGCTTCGGACGCATCTTTTACAACTTTGTTCATATCCCAAAAATATGAAAAATGTTTTTTATTGTCTTACAAAATAAGACACTTTATTTTACTTTTTTTAGGGTCTATTTTATGTTATTCTGGGCGTGCCCCTTGCTGACGCAAGGGTCGGGGCATTCCGCACTGCGCTAACGCTTCGGTACTTCGCTGCGCTTCGTACTGCCCTTACGGGCATGCTCCATGCCCCTCACGCAGATGACCTGTGCAGTTATGTCTTTACCTTGTTTAAGCTTGAAGTACAACCACTTACAAGCTAAAACTTTGCATAAGAAACA
Organism: Bacteroidia bacterium; assembly: GCA_025057675.1. Classification (GTDB taxonomy): domain Bacteria; phylum Bacteroidota; class Bacteroidia; order JANWVE01; family JANWVE01; genus JANWVE01. The sequence goes on along the minus strand of JANWVE010000178.1, from coordinate 100 downwards.
GAGAAACGATGGTTTCAGAGATCCTTTGCGTGAGGCATGCGAAGGGCGTGCGTCAGCACGGTGCGGAGCGAAGCGCAGCACCGAAGCGATAGCGTAGCCC
>JANWVE010000177.1 GCA_025057675.1 Bacteroidia bacterium | reverse complement strand
TGCTGCGTGAGGCATGCGGAGGGTGCGTCAGCAGTGCGGAGCGTTAGCGTAGCACCGAAGCGATAGCGTAGCCCGCAGCACGCCGACCCGAGCATCAGCGAGGGACACGCCCAAAAATAAAATTATTCTTTAGGCTTAATGTAAATTAGAATTGATATTCAGCGGGTTACAAAACTTACTTTTGTCAAGGATTAAATTTTTTAGAGATATCGGTTCAGGTTGGATACATCTATCTCAAAATAGTAAGATTACCTGCTATTTTACGCTTTTCTACCCCCTGTAACCGTTGAATAGTCGCTGTGGCAATAAAATAATATATGCCTTCAGGGTGTTGTATGCCGTTAATAGTACCATTCCAGAAATTAGTTATATCACTACTTCTCTGTACCTCCACGCCCCAACGATTGTAAATACGCATATCCACACCATCTACAAACCTGTAACGCTTAGGTTTGAACACTTCATTTTTTTCATCTCCACTTGATGGAGTTATGATATTAGGGAATTCTAATTCCATACAAGGGTTATCAAAACATACTTCGTTACTAGCTGGGGATTCATTCCCTGATGAGTCTATGACAGTAACATAATAGCATCCTGTCAAACCGAAGTCAGCAAAAGTAGTTTGGGTGTTAAGTTGGCTTCGGGTGAAAGTAGCTATCTTTTGGTATGGACTGTTGATGTACCGTTTGAAGTAAAAATTAAACTTCTCATTATCATCTCCTTCACCGCAGGGCGTGTTGTTAGGTAGTGTCCAATTAAAAGAGTAGATTTGTGTTTCACAATCTATACTGCCCAGGAGAGTAGTAGGACAGGGAGGAACTGTGTCTTTTGGTATAACCTTGAGAATTTGAGAGTTGTTGAGTAAAGGTCGCTTAATTTCTGTGGTGAAATAATAAGCACCTGAGGTAGTAACATAATAAAAGTAGGGTCTTCGGGGTTGCAACCCTGTATCAGTGTAGTTAGGTACAGTAGTGGTAGCTATCAATGTATAAGGTCCTGTAAGAGTAGAACTTCTATAAACATAAAAAGTATCCTCTGTCCATGGTGTGTTGAAGTTCCAAGATAGAGCTGCGGCTCTGTGTAAAGGTGTAGCAGATAGTCGGGGAGTGCTAGCAGGAGTACTGGTAGCTACTTTAACTTCGGGCTGCGGGCTGTTGAAAATAACATATTCTACTCTATAACTATAAGTAATGCCTTTTGTGTCTAAATTAGTTACAACAAAAGATGTGTCCTGAATTCCACCTGTATTTGTACCTATTAAAGTATACGCAGTTGTCGTAAGCCCTGTACCTTGGTAAATTTTATAGTGGATTGCACCTGGGGGAAGTTTGGCGTTAGCTGTGTCTGGTCTTCGCCAGCGTACTAAAACTTGTCCTGTTATGCTATCGGTTACTAAAACACTAGCATTTGTGATAACGGGAATATCTCTTTTAACAGTTATACATTTTTTATTACTGGCTATACTTTCTGATGCAATGAAGCTAGTGCTAGTTCCTGGTACTGTTTCTTCAAAATAAGCAACTACGTGATAAGCGTATGTGCTTCCAAAATTAAAACCTGCTCCTCCGTTGTCATCGGTGTAAGTTAGGTTAGTTCTGCCAGGGATGGTAGCTACTAGTGTGTAACCTGTATAAGCAGGAACACCTATTTCACAATGTCCTGGACTCCATGTATCACAACCTTGCCTGCGATACACTCTATAACCTGCGGCATTAGTACAGGGGTGTATATCCCATGAAAGTAGGTTTTTACCAAATTGAGATACGACTTGTAAATTTGTTACTGGAGGGGCAATGACGCGTATAGTGTAAGTTCGTAAGTCCACTAAACTTGGGATAGGTTTGTTGACTACGCTTATTGCATCATCTTCAGCTCTAAACACTACTTGATAAGGAATGCTGCGGACATGTGAGCAGTTTGTATTCCAATTAAAAGTACCTCTTGCAGGGTTACTGTCTATACTTGCGGTAAATGTTGCAGGGGAGGAAGGTAGACTGAATACTTCACTTACGGCAGTCATTTTTACAATTTGGGACACATCAGAGTCAGTGGCAAAAACTCTTTTACGAACTGTTGCACCAGCAACGACGCAGGTATCTTGTATTGGCAGAATAACAGGAGGATTGTTATTACTTGGAATGACTAGAATTTGCATATCTCGTATAGTGTATGCAATACGAATACGGTTATTGCGAGGGGGGATGCGCCTGTACTCTTCAATCAGTATAGCGATATTAAATTCACCTGTGCATAGAGGAACATTCCATCTAATTTCACCGTTTTGATTATTTATGGTAAAGGTACCCCCAGAGCAGCTAGGTGTATTATTGGGTAGCACGTAGCCTGCAATAGGGCTGTTTATTCTATCTTGGCAGGGTATCAGAGAGAAAGCTAATGAGTCGTCGTCAGGGTCGTATGCCGCAGGATTGTGTACAAACAGGCGGTTTAGTGCAGCTACATCTAAGGGTTCTAATAGCAAGACAGGGGAGTTATTGATTCCGAATTGAAAGTTAATTTGAAGTTGCGTTTCAATGTAAAATTCTACGTTTACCGAGTTAGGAATGTTGAGTACTCCGTCGTTACGGTTAGGGTCGCGCATACCTAGCTTAAATGTACCTTGGCTGGGGAAGGTATAATTAGTTACGTATTTATTTCTGTAAGTATTCTGACCATTACGGCTAACATCAACTTTACTAGTTCTATTAACTGTAATTGTCGTAATCAAAGACCATGTGTTGGTTACTGTGTTGAGAGAATATATTTCTAAGTCTAATTCATTTCTATCAGGTTGGCTTCCTCCAAAGGCGGCGAAAGTCGTGATAGTTATTTGATAAGTGAGTCCTGATACGTGTATATACGTGATTTCTCCTGCTCTATTATGAGTAGACCATGCATTGTTGCAGTGAATGAGAATAGCAGCAAGTAGTATGTAAAATTTACGTAGCTTCATACATCTTAATCTTTGCAAAGATATTCATTTATTTCATTTTCTTTAACGGGTGAAAGTTCCATTTCTTCTATACGCTCCTTATGAGCGTTGATTTTAGTTTGTGCAAAATAATAGTTTCCCTTATTATACGCCAAGACTATTATTTTACCCTGTTGGTAATTACTTGGGATATGACCTTCGAATAAAATTCCTTGCGCATATTTTTTTACTTTTTTGATGATTTGTGTCCCCTTCGACGTAATGAAACTAACTTGATTTATGTTAGTAAATGTATAGTTGGTTTGGCTATCTACGTAATATGCAACAATCTGATTAGCAGATACTTCAGAGGGAGATTTAAGATTGATTAGTACATTTTTAGGCTCTTTATGTGGTTCATAAAATGCAGCTATCCAGCCTAATTCTGATAAATTGCAATAGTACTCATAAATTTTACCTTGTTTTTTAGTCTTCATAATTTCAACTTTTTCTACTTGGTTTTGAGGTATGGGTTTCCATTCTATTTCTCCATTGAAATTTCGTTTTCCAAAGTGAAACGATAAATGTTTAGAGCTTGAAATTTGAACAGTAATAACAGTATTCACGCCCAAGAAAACAGGTTTATTTTTCTGTTTAGCGCTGATATACCATATTCTATAAGCGTGTTTCAGTTCTTCATTGATATTGGTATTGATATTTGCCTTTAAAAACTCTATTCCATTTGTTAGCTCCTTAAATTCCAACACAATATCACCTTGAGTGGGTTTTCCGTACTTGTCTACAAATACAGTGTTGTGCAGTTTTATTTTAGAGTTTTGGGGAGTAGTATGTACATACTCTTTGTCATCTACTACCCACAGATATTCACTATGAGGAGTATATTGTTCAAAATAAGTTTTTAACGGATGGCGATAGTCAAAGAATTTCTGTTCTTGGTATATAGGTTCAGGTTTCTTCTCTTCTGTTTTTACCTCATTTTTTGTTTCTTTTATGTGGTATAAGGGTTGAGGAGTGATTTCGTCCTTTAGTTGGTTCTGGTTTATCTCCTTGTTGTCTAATGTATCTTGTTTAATTTTGTTTTGTATTACTTTTTTTTGATTTTTATTCAATAAGTTTGTTACAAATACAACTTTGTTTTGTACTTTTTCTACTTTTTGTTTGTATGTAGATTCAGGTAACACAATTTTGCTATTTTTTTTTGGGTGTGGAGTGTGATCATTAAAGTTGTTTTCGGGGGAGTAATTAAATTCTTGTTTTTTTATCTTAGTTTGAGTATTTCCATTATGCAAAATGGTCTTTGGGGATATGATTTTATGATTTTCTATCTTGAAAAAAGTTATTGTTTTTTTCTGGGGATGATATAAGTATATGTTAAGCAAAGTTGCAGATATGCTTGCCAATGATACAAATGCCCAGAAAATGATTTTAGACTTCATGACTTTAATTTTTTATCTAAGCTTATACGTTTTGAATTATCTATAAGTTTCATTTATATGGATTTGATGATCTCATTCGTCTGGAATAAAATCGATGGATATAGAGTTGACACAGTGTCTGATGTTTTTAGGTGTAAAACCTTCACCTTCAAAAACATGCCCTAAGTGTCCTCCGCAGTTATTGCAAAGAATTTCTGTTCTTTCACCATCTGGGTCTGGTGCTCGTCTGATAGCGCCTTTGATTTCATCATCAAAACTAGGCCATCCGCAATGAGAGTCAAATTTATGTTCTGAACGATACAAAGGAGCATTACATTGTTTACAGATGTATGTTCCTTTTGCTTTGTGTTTGTAGTACTTTCCTGTGAAAGGATATTCGGTTCCTTTGTAGAGAATAACCCTTTTTTCTTCGTCAGTTAGTACATTGTAGTCTTTTGGGTCTTTGGCTACCTGTTTTTTGATACTCATATTCGGTTTGTTTTTAAGTTGTTTGTTTTGTCCGCATGCTATGAGCATGAAACATGTAATTAGGTTCAGTAGAAATAGGGCTTTGTACATCAATCTCTTATACGAAGAAACAAAATAATTAGGTTTTAGTTCTATTTTTGGGTATAATACTTCTGATAGATAAGAACTTTGAGCGTGTCCTTGTAGGTGTGAGGGTGTCCAAAAAGTATCGTTAAGTTTAGGACTTACAATATGAGTGACATTTTTCAGATGTTTTTTATAGTTAGTTTCATAGATACAAAAAAACTGTACTTTTGTACAGTATGAAAAAAATAAATGAAAGTCTCTTTTCTCTGTTGAGAGAGACATTAAGTAAGGCAAGCATACAGATTTTTTTAACACTG
>JANWVE010000176.1 GCA_025057675.1 Bacteroidia bacterium | reverse complement strand
AGGTACAGCTATCACTCATGTAGGTTTATTATTTGAAAAAATAGAAAATGACTTTGTACAAGCCCAAATTGAGCACTTAATAAAGAACACAGATACGCTTCAATTAGAGCATTTAGTAGAAAAGAAGGCACCTTTGTCCAATTATGCACAGCAGGAACTTATCCAAAGAAAGCAAAGTCAAAAAGTGGCTGCTTCTGCGGCTATTCCTGATTTTTTACCGCTTATTTCGTATGAGGATTTTGCTAAAATAGACATTCGTATTGCTACTATTGTTCAAGCAGAAAAAGTCCCTAAGACGGACAAATTACTCAAACTCACTTTGGATACAGGTAAAGATATTCGCACAGTGGTTTCAGGTATTGCGCAGCACTACAAGCCCGAGGAGTTAATAGGTAAGCAAGTTCCTGTTTTGGTTAATCTTGCGCCACGTACTTTGAGGGGCATAGAGTCTCAAGGCATGGTACTAATGGCTGATGCCGAAGGCAGGCTATGTCTTTTACATCCTCAATACACTGTTGCGAATGGTTCTGTAATCAGATAAAATTTTTAGTTTATTTTGGGCGTGCCCTTGTGGGCTTTTGCCCACAAGGTCGGCGTGCTGCGGGCTACGCTATCGCTTCGGTGCTTCGCTACGCTTCGCACTGCTCACGCACCCTCCGCATGCCTCACGCAGCAGCCTTTGGGCTTTTTACCTCATTTTTATACATATCTTTACTTTACCTTATTAAATGCTCATTATCAACTACTTACAAAGTTAAAATTTTTTACTTTGTTTGAATTACGTTCGTTTTCTCTTGTTTTGTATTCATTTTCAAGTATGTACAAGGTTAAACCTTGAATACATAGACTTCTTGTGCCCCCCTTTACCCTAATTTTCAAATCTTTACCTTATTTTGAATCGATACTCAACATTTTATGGGATTAAAATATTTTTTATCTTACTTAATGTTCATTATCAGGTACTTACAAGGTTAAGTTTTGAATAAATGAGATGAGCATACTTGCTACTTGCGTGAGGCATGCGAAGGGCGTGCGATAGCACGGTGCGAAGCCCCTCGCCCACTCTTTCACTCTTGCCCAGGGGGTGGGCGGGTGGGGGCGTAGCACCGTCAGCCCGTAGCACGCCGACCTTGTGGGCATGAGCGCCAGCGAAACGCCCACAAGGACACGCCCAAAAAAGATATCTAATATCTCTCTGCTCTTAAACTCTTATTATTTTTATGAAAAATAACCCAAACCTAACCTGCAAAAAATGAACGTAAAAGAAATTAATTACACTACTTTACAAGAATGGCAAAAAGACTCAAAAATTATTCAGTTAGTAGACGTGCGAACATTAGAAGAACGAAATAGGTTTAACATAGGTGGAATACATATCCCTATAAGTGAATTTTATACAAAAGCTACTCGTATGCTCGATAAGCAAATTCCCGTAGTTTTATACTGTCATAGTGGTATTCGTAGTTTGAATGCAGCAGAATACTTGTTAGAAAATGGTTATACAGAGGTGTATCATCTTAAAAAAGGTATTTTAGGAATTGATAAATGATAAACAGAACTAATTTTGTATAACACTGATGTACAAAAAACTACATGCGTATAGATAGTATTAAGAAGTTATTCAGGCAGTACTTTTTACTGTTAAGTTCCAATTTTTACTCCAAATATAAGCACATCGTCTACTTGCTCCTCATGTCCTTTCCACGTTTCGAAAGTATTACGTAAAACATTATACTGACTATACATAGGCATGTCTTTAATTTGCAAAAAGAGTTCTTTCATTCGCTTTCTGCCTAATTTTTTATTTTCAGGACCGCCGAATTGGTCGGCGTATCCGTCGGAGGTTAAGTAAAGGGTTGTAGGTTCATATATCCAGATAGTATGCTGCGTAAATTCTTTATTTTTCTCTCCCCCCACAGCATGCTTGTCAGCTTTGATTTCATGCAATCCTTGCGAATTTGTATAATATAATGGGTTCATAGCACCTGCGAATAGAAGTTTATTTTGTCTAGGATACCAAGTGCATATTACTGCGTCCATACCATCTTTAATTTCATCGTTTTCTTGCTGTAATGAACTACAAACACCATTATTAAGGTGATATAAAATATCTTTGGGTTCATATATCTTACGCTCATGAACAATATGGTTCATTAGAGCATCACCAATCATGCTGATTAAAGCACCTGGGATACCATGCCCTGTACAATCTACTCCTGCCATTATGATAACCCCATCTTTGTCAGCAAACCAATAGAAATCCCCACTTAATCCATCTCTACCAATGTAAAGGACAAAAAAATCAGACACGCTTTTACTAATGCGCTCTCCATAAGGAAGAATCGCACTTTGAATGCGTTTGCCATAACGTATACTAGATAGAATTTCATTTGTTTTTTGCTCTAATTGTTCATTTATCACACGAAGCTCCTCGGTCTGCTCCAAAATCTGCTGCTTTTGTAATTCTATTTGTGTGTTTTTCTCTTGCAAAAGTTGGTTGGCTTTTTTTCTACGCAAATTACTCGTGTACAGAACAATAGCAAACACAACTATGAAACAAAATCCTATTCCCATGGCGATAAATAGTGTTCTTTGGAATAGACGTTGTTTTTTCAGTAGTGCAATATCTGCTTCGCGCTTTTCTAGTTCATATTTAGCTAACACATCACTCTGTCTATCTAATAACATTCTCTGGCGCAGATTATTTTCTTGCTTCATATAATAAAAAGCACGGTCAATTTTGTTAATAGCTGTGTAGTTATAAGCTAATCCCTGAAAACAAATAAGCATTTCATTCTTCAAACTATCTTGGGTAGCCATTTTTAGCGCCTTTTCTCTGAGTTCTATGGCTTCTTTATGTTTTTTATTTTGTGTTTCTAAATCTGCTAACCCATTGTATACCTCAATCAAAATGTTGTTTGCTTGCAGCTTTTTAGCCATATCCTGGGATTTACTAAGATATATCCTTGCACTGTCTTTTTGGTTAGTTTGCACATAAATTTGCCCAATGTAGTTGTAGTTTTTTGCCGTTTCTAGATAAGCTTTTTGCTGTAAATGAATAGATAAAGACTGTCTTTGATAATGTAAGGCGCTATCCAGCTTGCCCATTTTCTTAAAAGCTAAACCAATATTCATGTATATATCTCCTAACAAAAAATTATCTTTTCTACTGCGAGCTAAGTTGATAGCTTCATAAAATGTATTTATAGAGGCATCTAAATTATTTTTATCTTTGTATACCAAACCAATAAGGTTTTTTGTCTTTATAATCCCTTTGATATCTTTTTCACTTTCTGCTTCTTTAAGCGCTTGTGTAGCGTAGTTCATGGCTTCTTCATACTCTCCACGTACATAATAATACCGACCTATGTCAGCGTTAATCTCATTTTTATGATAAGACCAGCCCGTTTTGAGGGATATAGACATAGCCTGATTAAAATAATCTAGTCCATTTCTCCTTTCTATCAATGCTTCACCCAAAATCATACTAAGTAGAATTTTATTTGTATCCTTGTCTGACATGCTCTCTACTACATTCTTTAAACTATCAATCTGTTGTTGTGTGTATATCCTTCGTTGTGCTGAAACTAATGAAAAAATGGTAAAAGTCAGAATAATTACTACTAAACGTCTTAACATATTTACAAAAATACGTTTTTTAATTAACTTTGTTGAACTCGTCTATATAAAATGAGTAATATCATTACAACAACTGTTATATTTGTTCATGAAATGGATAAAACATCCTATTTTATTAAACTACTACCTGACTTACAGATGTAATGCTAAATGTAGTTTTTGTGATATCTGGGAAAAGCCATCTCCTTATGCTGATAAAAATACTGTGTTCAATAATTTAGAGCAGGCTCGAAGAATTGGGGTAAAGATCGTGGATTTTACAGGGGGTGAACCTCTGCTGCACCAAGATTTAAGTGCATTTTTAGAAAAAGCAAAATCTCTTAACATGATTACCACAGTTACAACTAATACTTTACTATATCCTAAGTATGCTTATAAGTTACAAGGTAAAATTGATATGCTTCATTTTTCTTTGGATAGTGCAGACAAAGAAAAACACAACTCTTTGCGAGGGGTAAAATGTTTTGATAGTGTAATTGAGAGTATAAAAGTGGCTAAAAGCTTAGGTGAAAGACCTGATATTATTTTTACTGTTTTCGAACACAATATTGATGAAATAGAAAATGTATACTATCAAATCACGCAGCCCAATCATTTAATTTTGATACTTAATCCTGTATTTGAGTACAATCAAGTAGGTGCTTATCTATCTTATCAGGTGCTTGAAAAACTTGCTAAATGGGGTAAAAAACAAGGCATATATCTTAATCAAGCTTTTCTTAAATTGAGAAAAGAGGGAGGTAATCATATTGATAATCCTGTATGCAGAGCAGGTTCAAGCACTTTGGTTATCTCTCCTAATAATGAACTGATTTTACCTTGTTATCATTTAGGGAAGTATGCTTTTAGTATTAAAAACAATTTATATGATTTATATCATAGTCAAGAGGTTCAAAGTATTGTTCAATTAGAGGGGCGTTTGCCAGAGTGCGAAGGTTGTACCATCAATTGTTATTTTCAGCCTTCTTTTGCCACTTCGTTAAATTCATATTTTTGGCAAGCTTTGCCGTCTACCATAAAATATACATTAGAAAAGTGGTTTTACACTCATAACTAATCTTTTTTGATGGATAACAAATGAGATTTTTTGGGCGTGTCCCTCGCTGCGCTCGGGTCGGGCTATTCCGCACTACGCTATCGCTTCGGTGCTACGCTAACGCTTCGCACTGCCTAACGGCATGCTGCATAGCCCTCACGCATCTATGCAGATAGAAAGATGATTACCCACAAAATTGAACCTTGAAAAGACTTTTTCAAAAATTGTTTTGCAAGTTTTTTGGATGAACGTTGTTCGTCATTTTTTATGGTTCTACTTGTGTAGAAAAACAGGAGAACTATAAAAAAACGATAGATTCTGTTTATTGTAGTAAGTATTTGCTTTTTTTATGTACAAGTATGTAGGTTATAGATATGGAACATGAAATACCATTTTTGGGGTTCTCTGTGGTTCTGGGGGCTATTTTGCTTTTTTTTATGAAAAGTACGGTTTTCGTCCTGTTTGAAAAAATTTGATTTTTATTATACAACTTTACATTTTAATTATTGATTTTTTGATTTCGATTTTAGGTTTTTTTAGGGGTTAACTAATTGAAAAACAGCATTTAACAACAGTATCTGTTGTAAATGCTGTACAAAAATACCGAGA
>JANWVE010000175.1 GCA_025057675.1 Bacteroidia bacterium | reverse complement strand
AGCGCAGCGAAGCACCGAAGCGAACGCGTAGTGCGCAGTAGCCCGACCCGAGCGCAGCGAAGGGACACGCCCAAAAAGAAAAATCATCTTTAAGCTTAATAAATGCAAGTAATCAAATATAAACAACGTTAATAATGTGAGGGGTTAGCCCTACTGTAATGCTTAAATCAAAAAAAGAATTTTGCAAAAATATCACAAAAAACTATGAGAAGTATTCTTTTGAAGTGCTTGATAATCTTTATGGTTATATTACCCTCATTTGAGGGTCAAGCCCAATACGCCATAGGACATCGTACTATTACGTTTAACGATCCTTCTCGTACAGGTGGTTTTGGTTCAGGAGGAGGACCAGGCAGACAAATTCAAACGGAGATTTACTATCCTGCTACTACAGCGGGTACAGCCACACCCATTGCTTCAGGCGTATTTCCTGTAATTACTGTGGGACATGGTTTTGTTATGTCTTGGGATGCTTATCAAAATTTGTGGGACTACTTTGTGCCAAAAGGGTACATTTTAGCTTTTCCACGCACAGAAGGAGGCTTTTCACCTAGCCACAATGATTTTGCTTTGGATTTACGCGTCGTTAATCAAAGAATGAAGTTAGAAGGTACAACGCCTACCTCTCCATTTTATCAGAAAATAAGCAATAAAAGTGCTATTATGGGGCATTCTATGGGCGGAGGAGCCTCTATTTTAGCAGCTTCGGGCTATACCCAAATTACGACCGTAGTAGGTTTAGCCCCCGCTGAAACAACCCCCTCTGCCATCAGTGCAGCCGCTAATGTATCAGTACCCGCACTCATTTTCTCAGGTGCCCAAGATGGCGTAACTCCCCCTGCAACCCACCATATCCCTATCTACAATGCTATTCCTGCTACTGTGTGCAAAACTTTTGTCAGCATAACAGGAGGAGCCCATTGTTATTTTGCCAATCCAAACTTTAATTGCGATTTTGGCGAAGCGACCGCATCATCAGGCATTTCAATTACTCGCATAGTTCAGCAAACTAAAACCCAACGAATACTAGAACAATGGTTCAAGTTCAAACTCAAAACCGATTGCGATGCTTTTCAGACCTTCCAAGATACTCTTTCTACCATGTCAGGAATTACTTTTAACCAAACTTGCACCTATCAACTTTTTACTGCATCAGGTATTCCCACAGACCCTGTCATGGGAAACGATGGCAGTATTAATATTACAGTAAATGGAGGAACCCCACCTTACACCTTTTCATGGAACACGGGTGCTACTACCGAAGATATTAGCGGATTACCCGCAGGAACATACACAGTTACCATTACAGACGCAGAAGGATGCCAAAAAACTTTATCATTTACTTTAAATAATCCTCTCTCGGTCTTTAAACCTACTCTTAACCAAGTCAAGTATGACCCTTTTACTCACCAGGTCCGTTTATATTTCTCAACCCCTGACGAACTTTTATCTAATTTGCATTTTATTGAGTTTAGCACACAAAATCAACCTTTTCAAACTTTAGAAGGGCAAATTTTACAAAGTAACTACGCAGAGTATATCCACATTCTACCCAATACCCTATCTAACACTGAAATCATCTACCGCATTAAATCAATTGATAAATCAGGTAATCATTACTACTCTAACCTCAAAACGGTATATCTTTCAGAAAGCCCAGCTTTGTTGAATATATTTCCTAATCCTTTTCAAGATGAAGTATCTCTAAATATCCGTCAGAACTGTACTATCAGGATAGCCGATATTCAAGGTAAGGTTTTGTATCAGGAGTATGTCCAAAAAGGTATTGTTCGTATTTCTACTCAGACTTGGCAAAAGGGTTTGTATTTTTTGCAAATCATGGAGTTGAACCAATATGAAAAATTGGTAAAAAATTGATGTTAAAAAATACTTTGCGAACAGGATTGATTTTTTGGGCGTGTCCCTCGCTGCGCTCGGGTCGGGCTACTGCGCACTACGCGTTCGCTTCGGTGCTACGCTGCGCTTCGCACTGCCTGACGGCATGCTCCGTATCCCTCACGCAAGCTGCTCTTTGACGCTTTACCTTATTTGTAGATATACACTTGCTTTACTTTGTCTGATGCTTATTTTCAAGCATGTGCAAGGTTAAACTTTGAATACCCGAATTTCTACAACTCTTTGACTCTTAACATTCAAGTTTTACCCTATTTTGAATTGATTTTCAATAATTTGCAAGATTAAAGTTTAGTTTTACCTTGTTTGATATTCATTATCAGGTATTTACAAGGTAAAGGTTTGTGTAAGTGGATTTAGTTTGATAGCTGCTTGCGTGAGGCATGCGGAGGGCGTGCGTAAGCACGGTGCAAAGCCCCTCGCCCACACTTTCCCTCTTGCCCAAGGGTGGGCGGGTGGGGCGTAGCACCGTTAGCCCGTAGCACGCCGACCTTGCTTGCATGAGCGCAGCGAAACGCAAGCAAGGACACGCCCAAAAAATTAAAATTTAATCTTTGAAGGTAACTTTCTTGTGTAAAAAATAGAATTAAGTGCAAATTAACCGTAAATAGCTTTCAAGGCGCTTTCCGCAGTAGGATACTTAAAAGTATATCCATACTCTTGGGCGCGCAGGGGTTTCACTAATTGCCCTTCTAATAACATTACACTCATTTCTCCGAATATCATTTTAAGCATGAAAGCGGGTGCAGGGAATAGATTAGGGCGTTTGAGTACCTTGGCTAGTATGCTTGAAAATTGTTTGTTATTCAGCAGTTCAGGTGCAGTAGCGTTAATAACACCTTGTACTTTTTCATTTCTAATAGCAAAGTCAATTAAACCAATTACATCATCTCTATGTATCCATGGAAAACCTTGTTTGCCTGACCCTGTAGGTCCGCCTACAAACATTTTGAAAGGAGTTGCCATTTTGGGTAAAGCGCCACCGTCTTTCTCTAATACCACCCCTATGCGAATAATGACTAATCTTGTGTGTTTTTCTGCACCTTGTGTAGCTTCTTCCCACATTCGGCAAGTATCAGCAAGAAAATCTTTGCCCGATGGACTACTCTCGGTAGCTATCTCGTTAGTTAGGCTGCCATAGTATCCAACCGCAGATGCATTGACCCATACCTTCGGCTTTTGAGATGCCTTTTCAATAGCCATCTTGATAGCCTGTGTGCTTTCTACTCTACTGCTTACAATCAGCTTTTTTCTTTCATCAGACCATTTTTTATCCGCAATTCCTGCTCCTGATAAATTTACTACTGCGTCCGCACCGTCAATTTCTTTACTCCATTCACCTTGGTCTTTACCGTTCCATTCTACTTGCTTAACCTCATTAGGAAGATCTGTATTGTTTTTTCTGACCAAAGAAACTACTTGATAACCTTTTTGTACAAAATGTTGGGTTAAAGGTTTGCCAATGAAACCTGTGCATCCTGCTAATACTATTTTCATACTTAAAACAAACATTCCTAATACATAAAAGTTTCAATATGCGTTTTTAGAGCATTTCTAAACAATTTTATTTATTTAGCAGCATGAAGTATGTGGGGCTATTTCGGTCTATCACTATAATAATTATACTCTTATATTCTTTTTGGAATTTACACTCCGGACCTCTAAACCCTTTTGATGAGGCAAGATATGGTGTAAATGCAATGGAAATGATGAAAAATGGGGATTATCTTAATTTGTATTATGCAGGCAAACCTGATGACTGGGTTTTTAGACCTCCTTTGTGGATTTGGTGCATCATTCTAAGCTACAAAGTTTTTGGCTATAATTTATTCGCGCTAAGATTTCCTGCTGCTATCTGTATATTAGGTTTCTTTTATTTTACCTACCGATGGGTAAGATTATACAAAGATGAATATTTTGCATTGTTTGTTGTAGCTTTATTAGCCATTAACAAAGGAATTACAGGGTTTCATGTAAGCCGTACAGGGGATATGGATGCTGCATTACTTTTAGGGTTAAGTATATTTTTATTTTATTTTTCCTTATTTTATACCCGAAGTCTCAAATTAAAGTATGCTTTACTTGCAGCAGTAGGACTCCTTATTGCTTTTTATACTAAAACTACGGCATCAGTGTTGTATTTACCTGGGGTTATTTTGTTTTTGGCATGGGAACGAAAACTTAAAACTATTTTATTGAACAGAAATACTTGGATAGGTTTATCTGTATACATAACAGGTATCCTTGTTTGGATAGTTGCTATTGAACTTTATGGAAATAAAGGTATTCAGAACACTTTTTACGGACAACAACCAGGCAATGCATGGAAGCAAATGATTGTTTATGATACATGGAAACGTATGACTTCTTCAGAATTTGATGGACATCCTGTAAAAAAGAATTATGCTTTTTACATTGAATGTATAGACTCAGTATTTAATCCATGGAATTATGGTTTTTATGCAGGTTTACTTTTGGTAATGGTTCTTTATTTCAATCGGCAAAAAAAAGGTCAACCCTATACTTTGAATGGCTTATTAAAGATGAGCATTTGTATTCTTATTCCTATTGTAATTGTACTTACGTTTGGTATGCATAAATTGCATTGGTATACTGCGCCTACGTTAGCTTTCTTAGCCGTCTGGGTAGCAGAATTTTTATGGCACTTTCATAAAGTTCACAAATTGGCATGGATACTTACAGCAGCTTTATTTGTGGTTTTTGGAATAAAACATTTCTTAAAAGACATTGCACCATTTGAACCCCATGTATTAGAGTATCCTGCTCAAAAAAACTATGATTGGATAATGATACCTTATCCTAATTCCAACTTTTTACTCTATGCTTTGTGGAACAAACGAAGATGGGAAGTTTTCTCTTCAAAAGACACCATTCCTATTAGACCTAATACTTACTACCTTACCTCTCACTTTATGGATACAACTAAATTTAAGTTAATACACAGGTATCGGAAATATCCTTACTACAAGTATGATATATATGTAGCAAGGTAAAAAGTAATTGGCGGATTAGCTATTTTGTGTATGCTCGTATTATATTAAGTCTAATGAAATAATTTCACTTTTGGGCGTGCCCCTTCGCTGCGCTTCGGGTCGGCGGGCTGCGGGCTGCGCTATCGCTTCGGTGCTGCGCACTGCTGACGCACCCTCCGCATGCCTCACGCACGCTGCTTTTGGATGTTTTATCTCATTTTTATACATGTTCTTGCTCTACCTTGTTGAATGTTGATTATCAAATGGTTACAAAGTTAAATTTTCTATCTCGTTTGAACTGATGCTATTTTACTTTGTTTTAGATTGATTTTCAAGCATGTGCAAAGTTAAACTTTGAATATATGAACTTTACACTACTCTTTAACCCTTACTACCAATGCTTTACTTTATTTTCAAGTGATTTTCAATAACTTACAAGGTTAAAATATATTTTTACCTTGTTTGATGTTGATATTGAGTTACTTACAAGGTTACAGTTTGAATAAGTGGGATTAGCGTACTGGCTGCGTGCGTGAGGCATG
>JANWVE010000174.1 GCA_025057675.1 Bacteroidia bacterium | reverse complement strand
TTGTTGGTGTGGGGTCGGGGGGGGCCCCGCGTCCTGTGTTGGGCCCCCCCCCCCCCCCCCCCCCTCCCCGGCGGGGGGGGGGGGGGGGGGGGGGCCCGCAGCACCGTTAGCCCGTAGCACGCCGACCCGAGCGCAAGCGAGGGACACGCCCAAAAAAGTAAAAAACATTATTAGACCTAATATATATTTTGAAATAGGCATATTTTTTTGTTTTTTTGCCCAAAATTGTATAAAAGTCTATTTAGATAAAAAAATTACAAAAAATGAACGTTATCACAGAAACTATTGATATAGGCAACGGAAAACCTATACTATTAGAAACAGGTAGATTAGCCAAACAAGCAGACGGAGCAGTGCTTTTGCGATGCGGGGACACAGTTATACTAGCCACTGTGGTGGCAAGCAAGGAAGTTAGACCAGGCACAGACTTTTTACCTTTATCCGTAGATTATCAGGAGAAGTTCTCAGGCACGGGTAGATTTCCAGGAGGCTTTTTGAAGAGAGAAGGAAAGTTAAGCGATTATGAAATATTAGTTTCTCGCTTAGTGGACAGAGCCTTGCGCCCTTTGTTTCCAGATGACTTTCATCATGACGTGCAGGTAAACGTTGTCGTGTTCTCTGCCGATGAAAATAACCCCCCTGAATCATTAGCAGGGGTAGCCGCGTCTGCGGCAGTAGCCGTATCAGGCATACCTTTCAACGGACCTATGGGAGAACTTCGTGTAGCTATAATAAACAATCAGTTCGTACTTAACCCCTCCTTGTCCGATTTAGAACACGCAGACCTCGAACTAATTGTAGCAGGTAAAGATAACTCTGTCCTTATGGTAGAAGGAGAGATGAATATCGTGTCCGAAAAAACAATGCTGGATGCGATTAAATTTGCTTCAAAAGGGATAGAAATTATTTGTAATAGCCTGCGAAATCTGTCACAAAAGGTTAATAAACCCGTCATGGCGTACGAAAAAAGGGTTATAGATGAGAATTTGTGGAAAGAAGTAGAAGCTTTATGCGCTGACAAAATCCAAACTGTGATAGAAAAAGCCTTAGGTAAAGATGAACGTAAAAAAGAATTCAGCGCTATCGAAGAGGATTGTTTAACTAAGCTTACAGAGGGACTTACAGAAGAGGAAGCAGCACAAAAGGCATCAAAAATCAAGTTCTATTATCATGAAATACATAAACAGCTTACTCGAGAATATGCTCTTAATCAAGGTAAAAGATTAGATGGCAGAGGATTAGAAGATATTCGCCCAATATGGTGTGAAGTAGGCTTACTACCTCGCGCACATGGATCTGCAATTTTCACACGGGGCGAGACTCAATCGCTTAGCACCTGTACTTTGGGTACAAAAGAAGATGAGCAAGAAATTGATGGTGCTTTAATTACAGGTTTCAAGCGTTTTATTTTACATTACAACTTTCCAGGTTATAGCACAGGTGAGGTAAAACCTAACCGCGCCCCGGGAAGAAGAGAAATCGGACATGGTAACCTTGCCGAAAGAGCTTTGAAAGTGGTTGTACCAATGGATGAAGCCATCAATCCCTATACTATACGGATTGTATCTGATATTTTAGAGTCAAATGGGTCAAGTTCTATGGCTACAGTTTGTGCAGGTACGCTCGCACTGATGGATGCAGGTATAAAAATTAAAGCACCCGTTTCTGGAATTGCTATGGGGCTAATCTCTGATACCAAAACAGGACGCTTTGCCGTATTAAGCGACATTCTCGGCGATGAAGACCACTTAGGAGATATGGACTTTAAAGTCTGCGGTACCGCTGAAGGTATTACTGCCTGCCAAATGGACTTAAAGGTTACAGGTATCTCCTTTGAAACTATGGAAAAAGCATTAGAACAAGCTAAACGGGGTAGAATATACATTCTCAATGAAATGCTTAAAACTATTCAAGAACCTCGCGCAGAATACTCACCTTATGCTCCCCGCATTGAAAAGCTCATTATTGAACCTTCAGATATTGGTGCAGTTATCGGTACAGGTGGAAAAGTAGTACAAGAGATTACCAAAGTTACAGGAGCAAAAATTACAATTGAAGAAAAAGATAACAAAGGCTTAGTATATGTCTCAGCTACTAATCAAAGCTCATTAGAACAAGCACTGAAATGGATACGCGGAATAGTAGAAAAACCTGTTATAGGAGAAATTTATGATGCAAAAGTTATTTCTATTGTAGATTTTGGTGCTTTTGTAGAGTTCTTACCCGGTAATCAAGGATTGTTACATATCTCTGAAATAGACCATAAACGCTTTGCTAGTATGAAAGATACAGGCTTGAAAGTAGGAGACACTATTACTGTCAAACTTATTGAAATAGACCCTAAAACAGGAAAGTATAAGCTCAGCCGAAAAGCACTTATTAAAAATACTGCTTCACCTCAAAACCATTCTCAAAGTAAGGTAAAAAATTTAAATAAAAAATAAGCTATTATGAAAATACTTGTTACAGGTGCTGCGGGCTTTATAGGTTCTCACTTATGCGAACTACTTTTACAAGATGAAGAGAACGAGGTACGTGGATTAGATAACTTTATCACAGGAAGCAAAGAAAATATGCGAGCTTTTTACAAGGTTCATCCTCGTTTTTCTTTTGTCAAGGGAAGTGTAACAGACAAAGAATTTTTACGCCCCCATATTGAGTGGGCAGACCATGTATATCAACTTGCTGCTCCCGTAGGCGTAAAGTTTATCATGAACAACCCCGTACACACTATTTTGGACAATATAAGAGGTATTGATAATATATTAGAACTAGCTAATCAATATAATGTCAAAGTTTTAGTGGCTTCTACATCAGAAGTGTATGGTAAAAGCTTAGACCTTTTAGATACCACAGGAACCCGAGGTTTGACAGAGGAGGACTATCGCATCGAAGGCAGCACTCAAAATCACCGCTGGGCTTATGCAAACACAAAAGCCCTGGATGAGTTTTTAGCCTTAGCGTATTATAAGCAATATGGCTTAAAGTGTGTTGTAATTAGGTTTTTTAATACCGTAGGTCCCAGGCAAAGCTCGCAGTATGGAATGGTAATTCCTAACTTTGTGTGTCAAGCCTTGAAGGGTGAGGATATCACTGTATATGGGGATGGTACTCAAACTCGCAGTTTTTTGCACGTCTATGATGCCATTCAAGCCATAACAGAACTGATGATTACGGAACATGCGGTAGGACAAGTTTATAATGTAGGTAATCCGTTTGAAATTAGCATAAAAGAGTTAGCCGAGCGAATCATACAAAAAACCAACTCTCGTTCTAAAATTAGGTATCTATCTTATCATGAAGCGTACGGAGCAGGTTTTGAGGATATGCAAAGGCGTACGCCAAATATAGATAAAATTGTTAAAACAATAGGCTTCAAAATACGTTATGATTTAGATACTATACTGGATAGCATCATAGCTTATCAAAAAGCGAAGCTTAATGTTACTTAATATTTAGATTTTTTTGGGCGTGCCCCTTGCTGCGCTTCGGGTCGGCGTGCTGCGGGCTGCGCTAACGCTTCGGTGCTACGCTGCGCTTCGCACTGCTGACGCACCCTCCGCATGCCTCACGCAACAACCTTGGCAGGTCGGCAGAGTCTATTTATTCAAAGATTAACCCTGTAAGTAACTGATAATGAACATTAAACAAGGTAAAAATATATTCTGACCTTCTAAACATTTGAAAATGAATGCAAAACAAGATAAAGCTTGTCTAATCAGGGTAAAGAGTCGTAATAAGTCCATATATTCAAGGTTTAACTTTGTATATACTTGAAAATGAGTGTGAAACAAGGTAAAACAACTACAATTAAAACAAAGTAAAAAATTTTAACCTTGTAAGTATTTGATAATCAGCATCAAACAAGGTAAAGCAAAGATGCGTCTAAAAACAAGGTAAAACATCCAAAAGCTGCTGCGTGAGGCATGCGGAGGGCAAGCCGTCGGGCTTGGTGCGAAGCCCCTCGCCCACGCTATTACCCTTGTCCAGGGGGTGGGCGGGTGGGGCGCAGCACCGTTAGCCCGTAGCACGCCGACCCGAGCGCAGCGAGGGACACGCCCAAAAAAATTAGTACAAATTCATATATTCAGATAACTTGAAGAGATAAGATTTATTACACTGTTTTAAGAATTTGTTTTAGAATTTTTTTTTCGTACCTTCATAAAGGTCGTATTTCAAAAGTTTGCACTCAATTTTGGCATTGTAAAAAGGAATTTTCTTATTTACGTGCAGTCCTATCTGCTTAGCTAAGGTATCGTTACCTGTAAAAACATACCCCGTATAACCCTGGCAACATTGCTTAAAAAAATCCCCAATAGCTTGATAAGTATCCTTTAAGGCATCCTCTTGCCCTAAACGTACTCCATATTCAGGATTGAGTAGTATTATCCCTTTTTTATCCGAAGGAATAGGCGTTTCTCTAAAATCACACACCTTAAATTGAATGTAATCTTGTACGCCTGCTACTGTTGCGTTAGCCTGAGCGGCTTGTATAGCCTCAGGGTTAATATCTGTGGCAATAATTTGAATATCTAATTTTTTTTTGATGTTAGCGTTTGCTTTTCTACGAATGGCAGACCATATTTTTTTATCAAACTCTTGATAGTGCATAAAAGCAAAGTTAGTACGAAGAACCCCTGGAGGCTTACCTATTGCCATCATAGCGGCTTCTATGGCTAATGTTCCGCTTCCCGTCATCGGATTGATAAAATGGGTATTTTTGTCCCACTCGGTAGCCAGAATGATAGATGCTGCTAAACTCTCTTGTAAAGGTGCTTGAAAAGGAAACTTTCGATAGTTGTGTTTAGATAATACCTCTCCCGAAGTATCTAAATAAAGACTTACATCGTTATTTTTCCAGTATAAAAAAATCATAGCGCCTTTGGGTTCAGGACCTGAATTAGGTCTCCTGCCTATTTTGTGCATCATTCGGTCTACGATAGCATCTTTGCATTTTACATTTGGATACAAAGTGTTCGCAATAGTTGGATTATCCACAATGGAGTCCACAGTAAGATAGCTTTCAGGATTAAGATATCTTTCCCAAGGCAATTCGGATATTTTGGCATATAAATCCTCTGCGTTGAAAGCCACAAAATCTTTTAACCAATATAAAACTCGGTTAGCAGTCCTTAAATACAAATTTAAGGTATAAGTATCATGAAAAGAACCTTGTGTTTCGATCGCGGAGGGATACTCTGCTATTACCTTAAATCCTAACTCTTCTACTTCCTGTGCTAAATAAGGCGTTATCCTATTTGCACATGTAATCAATATTTTGTTCATAGAGTAAAATTACATAACCATACGAATTTATGGTTTGCAAAAGCACAAAAAGTGCGATTTTTTGTAATGCAAACAAAGCAGAATAGTTAGGATTTTTTGGGCGTGTCCTTGTGGGCGTTTCGCAAGGGGAAAGCCCCCCACGGCCCCCCCACAAGTTAAAAAAATTTATAGAAGTAATATAAGTATAAAAT
>JANWVE010000173.1 GCA_025057675.1 Bacteroidia bacterium | reverse complement strand
TTTTCAGGTACTTACAGGGTAGAACTTTGAATAGGTGGACTTAGTTTGATAGCCGCTTGCGTGAGGCATGCGGAGGGCGTGCGTCAGCACGGTGCGAAGCCCCTCGCCCACGCTCAAACCCTTGACCAGGGGGTGGGCGGGTGGGGCGCAGCACCGAAGCGCAGCGTAGCCCGCAGCACGCCGACCCGAGCGTAGCGAGGGACACGCCCAAAAAAGAAAACTTGAATACTTCAACTTCAAACTATCTGCAATACTCATCACGTATCGTTAAAAATCCACTACAATACCGAATTATGCACTGATAACGTAACCATTCCACAAACATACTTGTTTATTTTACCTTAGCTTTGCACTTATGCAAATAGAAAAAGAAATTAAAGTTCTACCCCATATACAAGCAGATTTTTGTCAATTAAAAGAATTTGTAGCCCAAAACTGCGGCATAAAAAAAGATGACATTACGCATATTCAAATTCTTAAACGATCTATCGATAGCAGGGGAAAAATGCCTGTTTTTGTCCTCAAAGTACGCATTTACGTTGATGAACCTTTTTCAGAAAAACAAGAACTTATTTTTTACCCTGATGTAAGCCGAGCTAAAAATGAAGTAGTTATTATCGGTGCAGGTCCTGCGGGTTTATTTGCTGCTTTACAGTTGATAGAATTAGGCATAAAACCGATTATTTTTGAGCGAGGAAAAGATGTACGCAGCCGCAGAATTGATTTAGCAAATATCAATAAAAAAGGAATAGTTAATCCCAATAGCAATTATTGTTTTGGCGAGGGCGGCGCAGGAACATATTCCGATGGAAAATTATACACTCGCAGCCACAAAAGAGGAGATATTCAGAAGATACTACGCATTTTTGTACAGCACGGAGCTTCCCAAGATATTTTAATAGATACGCATCCGCATATTGGCACAAATAAACTACCTAAAATTATTCAAAATATCCGCAGTACGATTCTCAATGCAGGAGGAGAACTTCACTTTGAACACTGGGTAAAAGATTTTTTTATCCAAGAAAACAAGGTAAAAAGTATTTTGATAGAACACATTCCCTCCCAAAAAGAGATAGAATACCCTGTTCAACAACTGATTTTAGCCACAGGACATTCTGCTAGAGATATCTACGATTGGTTTTATCAAAAGAATTATTGCATTGAAGCTAAACCTTTTGCACTAGGAGTACGTATTGAACATCCGCAAAAGGTGATAGATGTTATTCGTTATCATCAGTATCCAAGAAGTGAATATTTGCCTGCGTCTTCGTACAGCTGCGCACATCAAGTAAATGGACGAGGGGTATTTTCATTTTGTATGTGTCCAGGAGGATTTATTGTACCTGCGGCTACGGCACAGCAAGAATTAGTAGTTAATGGCATGTCCCCTTCTAAAAGAGATTCTTATTTTGCTAATTCAGGAATAGTAGTAGCTGTAGAGCCACAAGATATACCTGGTACCAGCCCGCTTCGTTTATTAGAATTTCAAAAACAGATTGAATATGTTTGTTATAGAGCAGGTGGAGGAAATCAGGTAGCCCCTGCGCAACGTTTGATGGATTTTATACATCAAAAAATATCGGATGATCTTAATCCAAGCTCTTATATCCCCGGGCTAAAAAGTGTCAATTTATGGGCTATACTACCTGATTTTATTACTACAAGGTTAAAGGATGCTTTTTTAGCTTTTGGTAAGCAAATGAAAGGATATTTAACTCAAGAAGCGCAATTAGTAGCTCCTGAGTCTCGCACTTCTACCCCTGTACGCATTCCAAGAGATAAAGACAAAAAACACCACCCGCAGATATACAATTTATATCCTTGTGGAGAGGGGGGAGGTTACGCAGGAGGTATAGTATCCGCTGCGTTAGAAGGGCAAAATATAGCCAAAATAATAGCAACGCATATTTGAATTTGACTACTTTTGTATTATGAAGCCCCTTCCAATTGGTATCAATACTTTTGAAAGCATTATTGAAGGAAATTTTGTGTATGTGGATAAAACTGAACTTATTTATACGTTAGTCAAGCAGTATGGGCGTTATTTTCTCTCTCGCCCGCGTAGGTTCGGAAAATCTTTACTGTTAGATACTATACAATGCATTTTTGAGGGTAAAAAAGGATTATTTCAGGGTTTATACATTTACGACAAATGGGATTGGACACAAACTTATCCTGTGATTAAAATTGATTTTCTTGGCACTTTTTACGATAACCCCCAAAAGTTAGAAGTAAGACTACAAAAGGTACTAAATACACAATATTTTTATCACCAAATTCCATACATTGAAAAAATTAACTCTGCTATTGATTTTGAAACCCTTATTACTTCTGTATATCAAAAATATCAGCGTAAAGTAGTAGTGCTGATAGATGAGTACGACAAACCGATATTAGACAGCATTAACCAAACAGATATTGCACGACAACATAGAGATATGCTCAAAGGATTTTATAGCGTACTCAAAGGATGTGATGCTTATTTACAATTTGTATTCATAACAGGCGTAAGTAAGTTCAGTAAGGTCAGTGTTTTTAGTGATTTGAACAATTTAGATGATATCACTATCTCACCTCATTATGCTACCCTATGCGGTTATACACATGCAGAACTACTACACTACTTTGCTGACTATTTACAAGATGTAGATATTCAACAAGTCCAAAAATGGTATAATGGTTATTGCTGGGATGTACGAAAAGAAAAAGTCTATAATCCTTTTGGAATACTCAAATTTTTGAACACCAAACAATATAAAAGCCATTGGTTTGAAACAGGTACGCCAAGTTTTTTAATCAAGTTAATTGAAGATAAAGAACAAAATATCCCAGATTTAGAGCATGCCATTGCTGACCATATCCTACTCTCCACTTTTGATGTGGAAAATATCCCTATTGTTTCTGCTTTGTGGCAAACAGGATATCTGACCATTAAAAAAGAAATTGTGCTTTATGGCGTAACAAGATACGAATTAGGCTATCCTAATTTTGAAGTAGAACAAGGATTTACGCACAGTTTATTGAGTATTTTTGTAGAACTGAGTGGTTCGGAGCAGGATAGTTTAACGGTTGATATGATAATGGCATTAGACGCAGGAGAGATAGAAAAGATAAAACGAGGTTTAGAGATATTGTTTTGTGGGGTAAGTTATACGTATTCGGCGCATATTAAGCGTTACGAAGGTTTTTACGGGTCAATGGTATATTGTTTTTTCAAGGGTATGGGATTAGAGTGCATTAGTGAGGATGTTACGCAGTTAGGTCGGATAGATTTGACGTTAAACATGCGGGATAAAGTGTATTTATTTGAGTTTAAGATGGCGCATCATCATCAAAGTGCGTTGTATCAAATAAAAACAAGAGAGTATTATCAAAAGTATTTGGGTTTAGGAAAGGAAGTGTATGCCATAGGTTTAATCTTTGACCACCAAAGTAAAAACATTACCACTTTCGAATGGGAAAGAATAGCATAGTGCTTTTTGCTTTTAGTATCAGTAGGGGATAGAGATGAGGCATTTTTTTACTTGGGCGTGCCCCTCGCTAACGCTCGGGTCGGTGCATTCCGCACTACGCTTCGCTTCGGTACTTCGCTGCGCTACGCACTGCCCTTGCGGGCATGCTTCATGCCCCTCACGCATTTAACCTTGGATTTTGAGGTTTTACCTTGTTTTTATACCTGCGTTTGCTTTACCTTGTTTGATACTTATTTTCAGTTATTTACAAAATTAAACTTGGATTAGGCGGAATTTGTTTAGTAGCAGCGTTCTTTGCGTGAGGCATGCGAAGGGCGTGCGTTAGCACGGTGCGGAGCGAAGCGTAGCACCGAAGCGATAGCGTAGCCCGCAGCACGCCGACCCGAGCGAAGCGAAGGGACACGCCCAGAAAAATACTCAAATAATAAAGATTTATTTTTGTGTTCCAAAAATGATTATATTTGCGTTACATTAGTTTAAATTTATGCTGTATATGCACATGCTATCTAAAAAAATAAAAATTGCTCTTGTCTTGCTAGTAGGTTTACTGACCGAACCTGCTTTAGCACAGGTAACCTTGACAGCAACAGGAGGAACGCCTACAGGAACTTATACTACCTTAGGTGCGGCGTTCAGTGCTATCAACGCAGGTACACATCAAGGTGCTATTACTATTGACATCAACGGTAGTACTAGCGAAGGCACAACACCTGCAACCTTGAATGCAAGCGGCTCAGGTTCAGCTAGTTACACAAGTGTAACTATTAGACCTACTGTAACAGCTACCATATCAGGTACTCCCCCTGCTAACCGCGGTGTAATTGAGCTTATTGGCGCAGACAATGTTACTATTGATGGAGATATTCTAGGCGCTCCCGTGAATAGAGATTTAACTATTATCAACGCTAATGCCTCAACTGTAAATAATACTGCGGTTATACGTTTAGTGGGTAGCTCTACCATAGGAGATTGTGCTTATAACACTATTCAAAACTGTATAATAATAGGGAATCTTGATGGTACGTCTTACATTGCTGGTACTTACAGAGCAGGTATCTACGCTGCTAATGGGAGTACTACACCTACCGTTACTAATACTAGTACTAACGGTATAAACTATGATAACCTTACTATTCACAACAATGAGGTAAGAAAAGTCTACTCTGGTATTGTAGTACGTTCTTCTAGCAGTACTACCGGTGTTAATGACAATGTTACCATTACAAACAATATCATAGGCTCAAATACTCTTGCAGATTATGTTATATTCAGAGGAATTCATCTTGAAAACATCAACGGTGGTAATATCAGTCAGAATCAAGTGTTTAATATCCGCTTAAATGCTATTGGCAATATCATTGCTGACAATAATGCAGGCATAGACCTATTTGGTACAGGTACAAGCAACGTAAATATTACACGTAACAAGATATGGGGGGTATCCAATCCACATACAGGTGGATACGGTGCATACGGTATTAATGCCAGCGCAGGTACGAATACAACTATTGCAAATAACGTAATTTACGATATCACTACCATACATTTCTCACCTACAAGCACAACGTGGAATCCCTTCGGTATTCGTTTAACAGGTGGCACAGGATACAAGGTATGGTACAATAGTGTTCATATTTATGGTGATTACAGTAGTGGTCCTACCGCGATAGGCTCTGCATCTGCTGCTTTATGTGTAACATCAACAACGGTTACTGGAGACATTCGTAATAATATTTTTGCAAATAAACTTACTGCTTCAGGTAGTACAGGTACAAAAGAACACAAAGCAGTATGGTTTCCTACTGGCTTTAACTTTGCTACCGTAACCATTAACCACAACTCTTACAACATACCTGCTGCTACCGCAGGAACAGAGCATTTTGTGGGTAAAGTAGGCACAGCAACGGGAACTGGTAATTCTAATAACCTTGCCCAATGGCAAACTACTACAGGGCAGGACGCAAACTCCGTACCTGCGGCAAATACCAACGCACCTTTTACTGCTGATAATGACCTGACTATTCCCACCAATACTAATACACCTATTGAGTCTGGTGCTACTCCTGTAGCAATTACTATTGATCACGATGGATTCACACGCCCTAAGCCAGGTTTAAATCCCAACCTTGCCCCTGATATAGGCGCTTATGAATTTGACGGATTAAATGGAGTTGCTAATGATGTAGGAATACTTAACCTTGT
>JANWVE010000172.1 GCA_025057675.1 Bacteroidia bacterium | reverse complement strand
TAGTGCGGAATGCACCGACCCGAGCGCCAGCGAGGGACACGCCCAAAAAAGTAAAATTATTTTTTAGACTTGATATAGAGTTTATTTGTTCAACTGTCAACTGTTCAAGTAAAAAACTTATCTTACCACTTAATCACTTTTTTATGAACCATACCATGGCTCTGTAAAGTTACTTGAACAAAATAGATACCTGCTTGTAAACCATTTAACTGAACCTCGGCAATATTGCCTTGTACGCTAGCATTAGTTTTCAATGGTCTTCCGTTACAGTCATATAAGCGGATGTCAGTAATTTTATCTATATCGGTGCGTATATTGATATAATTACTTATGACAGGGTTGGGGTAGAAAAATACACTTTTATCAAGCCATTCTTGATGCTGTACAGATAAGTAGGTTTGACTATACACTTTGAGCTGGCTGGTGAAAGTATTGTCCCCACTGGTAGTACTATTACCGTTGGCGGCGAGAAAGGCTCCGTAGAAAACCACACTGTCAGCGGTAGGTGCTGTCCAGTCAAAAGTCCATGTTTTTGTAGCAGAGGGGGCGTTTGTACCTGATGAGGTATGAGTAATGTATTTATTCATCCCTACAAGCTGCGTTTCTGAGCTTGTATTGATTAGTGTTCCCATCAAAGTACCTGAATTATTTTGTGGAGAGATAGAAAAACCATATTTGGTTACCCCGGGTCTGTTGATAGTTGCTGTAATAGTATAAGTCTGACCTGGCACAAACCCTGTAACTGGAATATTAGAGGTAATTAAGCCACTCAAAAAAGTGTTCGTGCCGCCATGGCAACCTGTACAAGTTGCGCCGCTTTCTGCGGGCGCCCCTGCTCTACCTGATGGTGCACCGCTAGAATTAGCTGTCAAAATTGAGAGGTTCAATATTACAGATCCAGCAAAGAAAATCAAGGATGCGAATAATAAGCTTTGTTTCATAGGTCAAATTTACGACTTTTTTGGGATTTATTTCAATCTTCTTCAATCTTCGGAAAAATTTTTCATTAGATTTGCAGGTATCAAAAAATCTTTTTATTTTTGGTTCTGTTTAATTGATTTAGTTATGAAAAAAATATATCTATTATTCTTGCTTGGATTAGCTGTAATTCACAGCAAAGCACAGGATTTATTCTTTGTTAATGGCGCCACAGTAACTGTACAATCAGGCGCAAACGTGTGGATATTTGGTGGCTTGCTCGCCACGGGTACATCTAGTCAAATAACAAACAATGGTAACATTTATGTAGAAGCTAACACTGGAGGTGGTAACTGGACAAATAATGCAGGACCTGGACTATTATCAGGTACAGGTACAGTAATTATTGGAGCGGATATCAACCAAAATATCGGAGGAACATTCCCTACCACCTTCTTTAACTTGACACTTAAAAGTAGTACCGTAGCGGGCAGCAGCGTAGGTGTAGTTGCGGATAATGCAGCAGTAACACAGAAGATTATGAACCAGCATATTTATGTAGGTGCAAACTCTGACGCTACTGATTTAATTAACCCTCCTACTATTTTAACAGGTGTACTAAACCTCAATAATGAAATTCTAAATACACAAACCTTTGTCTGCTCTGTGGTAAACCCTGCCACAACTGCTATCACACGTACAGGCGCGGTGATCGCTCCCTTCAGCAATGCCACTAATGAAGGAATGGTAATCAGCGCGGGTACAGGTAGACTAGCACGCAACACATCTTTGGCAGGAACATACTTCTTCCCTGTAGGTTCATTAACAGGCACACCTCGTTTCAGACCCGTGCAAATGATAACACCTGCGGCAGTTCCTAACAAGGGTTATCTCATCCGCATGGAGAACAGTAATCCCAGCCTCTTAGGAACAACCCTAGACTCCGACCCAGGAGAAGAACTATTCTCAATTAACCCAGCATACTACCATATTATCAATCACACTCTTGCTGGCGCAGATAACGTTACCATGCGTATACACCACGATTTTACTGCTGATAACGTTTGCGATGCTAACCACGTAACCATCTCTAATTTTGACGGCGCTATTTGGCAAAATCAAACACCCACTATATCCACTACTGTTAATGCATCTCCTACTTTATCCTGGACCCAAGACAGCCCTTATAGTGGTTCTTATGTAACTGAAAACTTTGCTCTGGCGGGTTGGTGGAACAATGTACCTATCTTTGATGGTACTCCCGCTTGTACCTTCCCCGTAACTGAAATTAAACTCACAGCACAAGGTAAAGAAAACTATATCGCGCTCAACTGGACAACCAATGTAGAAGCTAATGTAAAGGGTTTCTATCTTGAACGTTCGGATGATAATGGGGCATCCTTTAATACTGTAACTTATCAAAACAGCCTAGGTAACTCCTCATCTCCTCGCCATTACGCCCATGATGACAATAGCGTAATAAAAAACCACACTTACTTCTATCGTGTAAAACAAGTAAATAAAGACGGCGGAGTAATGTATTCTAACATAGCTCAAGCAATTCTATTAGATGGTAGTAATTTGTCTTGGGGCATAGAAATCTATCCTAATCCTATATCTAATCAAGCTCAGGTAGTATTTAACCTTAGTGAAGATAACAACATCAAGTTGTCTGTATATAATGCGATTGGTCAAGCCATAATCAACGAGACTTATTTACTCAAAGCAGGCAGCCATACTATTAATATCAACACTTCATCTTTGAGCAAAGGGGCTTACAATTGGGTATTCACTGACGCAAAAGGAAATATCTTATCTCACAAAATCACCAAAATTGATGAGTAAAGAATAAAAGAAAATAATTCAACCAAAATCAATGCGGAGTTTTATTAGCAGCTCCGCATTTTTTTTGTTTATAGCTTATTTGTACATTTTATACGCTGTCGAATAGTTAAGTTTTTGTTTTGGGCGTGTCCCTCGCTGCGCTCGGGTCGGGCTACTATGCACTACGCGTTCGCTTCGGTGCTACGCACTGCCTAACGGCATGCTCCGTATCCCTCACGCAAGCTGCTTTCGGATGTTTTACATGATTTTTACACGTATCTTTGCTTTACCTTTCTTAATGTTGATTATCAATTGTTTACAATATAAAAATTTTTTACTTTGTTTTATCCATATTCATTTTATCTTGTTTAATGTTCATTTTCAATGACTTAAAGAGTTAAACCTTGAGTAGATGAACATTACAAAACTGTTTAATCTGAATATAACACGGTTTTACTTTGTTTTATATTTGTTTTCATGAGTTACAAGATTAGAATTGAGTTTTATCTTGTTTGATATTCATTTTAGATTATTTACGAGTTTACATTTTGAATAAGTGGACTTAGTAATAGCTGCTTGCGTGAGGCATGCGGAGGGTGCGTCAGCAGTGCGCAGCACCGAAGCGATAGCGCAGCCCGCAGCACGCCGACCTTGTGGGCATGAGCGCAGCGAAACGCCCACAAGGACACGCCCAAAAATCAATTCTCTATCCTCAGAGGCAATTCTATACGTAAGATTGTACCTACTCCTACCACAGAGTCTTTAACATAAATCTTGCCCTTGTGATATTGCTCTATAATCCGCTTAGTAAGACTTAATCCCAAACCCCAACCCCGCTGCTTCGTCGTAAAACCAGGCTTAAATATCCGCTTAAAATTCTTAACAGGAATACCCTTACCATTGTCCCGTACTTCTATCCACAAAATATGATGTTCAACCCCTGCCACAATACTAATCTCACCTTTTTTATCAGGTGGAATGGCATCAACCGCATTTTTTACTAAATTCTCAATCACCCACTCAAACAAAGGTCTGCTTATATATATCTGTAAATTCTTATCAATATGCGAAAAATCAAAATGTAGTGCAATACGCTTACGCTGCGATAACCGTTGTAAAGTGTACTGTGCCATGTTTTCTAGTACATCTACTACATTTTCTAACTTTAACTCAGGAGTAGAACCAATTTTAGAAAACCGCTCTACAATAATTTTTAACCGCTCTACATCCTTATTTATCTCCTCAATAGAATAATGACTCTCGCCTAACTCATTTTTAAGTAACTCCACCCAAGCAATTAACCCTGAAATAGGTGTCCCTAATTGATGTGCTGTTTCCTTAGCCAATCCTACCCAAATGCGATTTTCCTGTGCTTTTTTAGCATTATTAAAACTTATATATCCTAACAGAACAAAAGCTATAATTAAAGCTAATTGCATGTATGGAAACCACCTCAATTGTTGTAACAGGGTAGAGTCCGTATAATAAACATAAAATTTTGATTTCAATTCTTGGTTAGTTATTTCAATAGGGGGATTATTTTTCTCAAAACGAGAAATTTGACTTTTTACCCAATTATTTTTGTCTTTTTCCGAGACTCTTTTCGGTATTTGAATATTATCGTAGCTTAGTACGTTGCCGTTCTCATCAACGAGAATAGCAGGTACACTAGTGTTTGATTTAATTAGCTCTTCTACCACAAAACTGAAACCACTTCCCATATCATCAGAGTTAGCTACAAACTGAACACTTTTTGCCCATAAAGTAACTTTTTTACGCTCTTCTTTGGCTATCTTATTAGCTAACATGTGCGTGTAGAGCAAGGAAAGCGTTACAATAACAACAGCTAATGTAATCAATCCCCATTTTGTCCAAGGTAAAGGGTTCATCGCTATAATTATTTCAAGATAAAAGCATCGGCGTCTAAGTAAGCAGGAAAATTTGCTCTGTATTGATGTAAAGGGGTTTTATCCAAAGTTATAGTAACTATTCCCTCGTCATCAGCTAAAAAAGCCAACTGTTCACCTTTGTAATCATACACACCTGAATGTCCGCAGTATTCAATACCTTTGCCATCTACGCCCACTCTATTTACGCCTATACAATAAGCCCAGTTTTCAACCGCACGAGCAGGTAATAGAACATCCCAAGCACGTATTCTTGCTTTGGGCCAATTAGCTACATAGATATACACATCGTAAGCAATGTCCTTCAAAATAGGACTGTAATAGTTTGCAGACCATACAGGAAAGCGTAAATCATAACATATTAACGGAAAAATATTAAACCCCTTTTTTTGTATATGTCCTCTGCGTTCTCCTTTGCTATAATATCTATCCTCTCCTGCCATTCTGAATAAATGGCGTTTAGCATATACTGCCTTAAAACCGTATCGGTTAAGTTGTGCCGCTTCTTGGCTGTTTTCACAAGCAAAAAACATATTCACATAATCATTTCCTCCCCATATATTCCCTTGGTCGTACATGCCGCTACCTACTATGAGTTTGCCACCCATATTGGTAGATTGCTGTTCTAACCACTTGACAACTTCACCCCAAAAAGTGAACGCTAATTGAGTATTCATGCTAAAACCTGTGGTAAACATTTCAGGTAATACAACTATATCTGTTTCGGGGGGTACTTTCTTAAACCATTCCTCAAACATGGCTAAATTTTTTTCAGGGCTTTCCCAGTGTAAATTTGTCTGAATGAGAGATATAGTCAAAGTCTGACTTTCCATGTAGCAAAGATAAAGAATAGAACTTGACTTTATGTAGAACATGTTTTATGTAAGGTATAAAATCTCATAAGGATATTGATTTTGGGACGTACATTGTTCAAAAACTGATGATTATAATTTTTTTGGGCGTGCCCTTGCCCACACTTCGCTTGCGCTTGTGTGGGCAAGGTCGGCGTGCTACGGGCTACGCTAACGCTTCGGTGCTACGCTGTGCTACGCACCGTGCTAACGC
>JANWVE010000171.1 GCA_025057675.1 Bacteroidia bacterium | reverse complement strand
CACCGTTAGCCCGTAGCACGCCGACCTTGTGGGCATACGCGCAGCGTAACGCCCACAAGGACACGCCCAAAAAATGATTAAAAATAATATCCTCACGCCACTATTTTAACCTTGTAAAACTTTAATAATAAAATCTCTATAAGTAAAAAAATCAAACTCAAAATAATGAATAAACGCCATAACTGTCTGCCTTGTTGTGCATCTTTAAGCGTTTGAGCAAGTGTTTTAGTCGTACCTTTGAGTAAAAAAGTGTTCTTCCATTGGTAAGCTTGAAGCATACTCTCTAACTCCTCCACGTGATAATGACTTAGATTAGACTCTGCATCAGGATAGTTAAAACTAACATAACGAATTATTTTTTTACCCTGTATTAACTGATAATTACCTGCTGTATTAACATTATCTTCAATATGTATCCGTATGCCGTTGTTGATAGGTTCTTGCGCTGGACTAATCTCAACATTTCCATTTTTAAGCAGCAAAGGGGTTTTTTTATCTTGAGTAATAATTTCTAAATCAACATTCTCGCCAATGAGATAAAACCCTTCATATTGCACACTCCCCGCAATAGACAATGCCGTACGATATATCAAAGGTGCAAAAGTATTATGTAACACAAAATCTCCCCAAGATAAATTCGGTCCTACGGCAAAATAATATACCTTTCCGCCTTTTATCTCATTTTGTTTAACCTTAACCTCACTCAAAAAAGATTTACCATCGCCCAAAGAAATAATTTTGTTATGAATGCTCTGTGAGGAAGCAACAAAAGAGAGATACTGTTTTATTTCAGGGGACTCAATTTTACCTTGTTTGTCTTTTTCAAAAACGTTTGTGAATAAAGGATCTTGCAGGTCAAAATCCTGAAATTTTTGGGTTTTATGTTCCATATTAGCAAAACTTCCTTCGCCAAGTGTCTTTGCAAAGGCGTTGTATTCATTTTGGTCAGCATTTTTAGAAGGAAAAAATACAATACCTCTGCCCGATAAAACATAACTTTTAAAGTTTTGAATTAAGCCTGTGGAGAAATGCTGAACTCCAACCAAAAAAATACCATCATACTCTTCAAAATTCAAGGTTGATGCTTCATTTTCTTGCCGAACGTCTAAAATAAAATTCTTTTTACTCTGTATGCTTTCAAAAGCTGCTTTGAGATATTCTATCTCTTCGTCATTTCCTTTGATGAGCAGTATTTTCTTTCCTTCGGGTACATAGAAAGAAAAGTATCGCTGATTATCAAAGGTTATAGGATAGTCATTAAGTAAAAGTAGACCTTGATGCCACCCACTTTCTCTGATAGTAAAATTAAAATTAATCTCTTGTTTAGTATTAGCCCCAATTGAAAAACTTTGTGAGCCGACTGTCTTGCCGTCTATTTGTAAGGTTATAGTTTGCTCGTTGAATTTTTTATCACCATAATTTTTGATAGAGGTCTTTAAACTTATAGGTTTGTTTATTTCAATAATTTGTGTCAGGATTTCTACATTCTCTATGGTTAGATTAGCAGGTGCATTTTTGGCTACTGGAATAAAATAAGTAGGAACTTGTCCTGTACCACTTTTTTGAACTGAGTCCCCAAAAGTGGATTTTTGAAAATCACTAATCACATACACGCGTTTGCGAGCATACCTAGCTTGTCCAAGTAGAATATTAGCCCTTGCAATAATATCTTGTAAAGTATAAACAGAACTTGTGAGTTGTATCTGAGGTAGAATCTCTTTAATTTTTTGACTTCGCACAAAAGTTTGACTGTACTTAGCATT
Source organism: Bacteroidia bacterium (assembly GCA_025057675.1). Lineage (GTDB taxonomy): Bacteria > Bacteroidota > Bacteroidia > JANWVE01 > JANWVE01 > JANWVE01. Next base: position 3,988 of record JANWVE010000171.1, on the reverse strand, counting down.
GTCAAAAGTAAGCAGACAATATTCATCTCCAATTATCTCGTGGCTCAGTAAAATTTGCACATAATTTTTGGCGTAGTTAAACCACGTTCCATTTTCATCTTGGGCTTGCATACTCATAGAGTTGTCTAAGATAATTACATTTGAGGTGTTATCGGTAGCCAAACTCCGCACTTGTATAGGATAGCTGCTTCTATTTTTCCATACAGGGTTAGCAAATGCAAGTACTAAGCACCCTATTGCTAAAATACGAGTGATTAAAATAAGCCATTGTTTAATTTGAGTACTTCGTTTCTGAACTTGTTCAATCTGCTGTAAAAAAGAAACATTAGAAAACAGTATTTTACGGGGTCTGCGGAGGTTAATAAGATGTATCAAAATAGGTATGAGAACAGCTAATAAGCCCCATAAAGCAGCACTGTTGAGAAAAAACATACTTGCAAAGGTAACAGAAATTGTAATAATCTAAGGGTTTATCCGTTAGTTTGTACTTTTATTTTTCTTAATCCGATAGACCTTAAAATTTCCTACTTCACGGATTATTTCAAGATGAGTAAGAATTTCTGAATGAATTGCACACTCTTTTTCATACCAATACAAGTGAGTAGCATATTTATTATATTTTTCAAAATCCTGTATCATATCAGCACAGTTCAATACTCCAAACCCTTTTTTATGTAACATGTAGAAAAATATCGCTCCCGAGGGATCAGGACCTACTATGCAAAGACTATTATTCGGTACAGCACGGATAAGCGACTCTCGGGTATCTGAATAATATAACTCATCTGGAAGCAAGTGAGTATCTGTAAGCCACCGAGCAGGATAAATCCGAATAACAGCTATTACAGGTACAAGGTAAAAACAAGAATAAGCTAAATATTTAGCCCATTTAAGACTGTTTTGAGTTAATTTATACATTCCAAAACCCGCAACCAAAGATAAAATAATCATGTAGGGCATCATGTAATACTCGTGATACTTCATTGACCAAGCTCTACGAAATGGTATAGTAACAATACAATACTCCAAACTAGTAAAGGTATAAAATACTTTTTATGGACGCTGACTGCCCTTATGTGAATTAAACCAAAGATGAAAAGTACAAAGCTGCTAAATCCTAATAATAACTCAGGTAAATCACTGATAATATTTTTTTGTAGGATCTCCACAACAAGGTTAAAGTCCCTTGCAGGGCGGAATTCTATACCAAAGTCATACAAACCCGACTTGCGAATAAGATATCTTGCATACCAGTACCAAGTTAATGAACTGATAGTACTAAATATCCCCAAAATACTCAATTTAAGTATATCTTTATGTGTATAAGTTTTTAGAGAAAGAAAAAAAATACTTACCATAAAAAAACCAATGGCTAAGTATTGTATTTTAGTAAGTCCTGCCAGAGTGGTAAAGAGTGTACAGATTAGAATATCCTGCCAAGTTTTATTTTGTTGGAATTTTTGGTAGAAGTATAAGCCCCATATACTTGAACTAAGTGCCAGAATGTCTGGTAGAGGGTTAATACAATGAAAAAAGAGTTCAGGAATGAACAAAAAAATAATGCTAGTATAATAAGCGATAGTGGGATTGTGTAGCCATTCTTTTACCCATAAATATAATCCTATAACGCCTGCTATGAACATACACCAAGTCAAAAAACGAGCTACCCAGAACTGCTCTCCTGTGAGATGATATACCAAAGCAAATAGATATTCCATTGAAGGGAACTGCATTCCTGTAACTCCGTCAGAGAGTTTTCTATTGTCTACACGTGGTTTGAGTATATTCATATTTTCTTCGTAAAAATTTCTGGCTACGGCTAGGGTGTTGGATTGTCGCCATGTATGGGAGCTATTAGGGGGTCTGTTCATAAAAAAAACATGTAATACGAAGTTAAGTATAATCCAGAGCCATAGTTTTTTCATACTGCAATAATACAAATACGTTATTTTTTGTATGCGGATGAACAAGGTTTTATTTTGGGCGTGTCCCTTCGCTGCGCTTCGGGTCGGCGTGCTGCGGGCTGCGCTATCGCTTCGGTGCTTCGCTGCGCTTCGCACCGTGCTGACGCACGCCCTCCGCATGCCTCACGCGTGATGCGAACAATCTCCTCATTAAACCCAACAAAACACCCGCCAAATTTTTTCTCCCTCATTTTCAAAAACTTCAAAAAAAAAAACATCATTTTTTTGAAACATACAAAATTGTTTTTACGTTTGCAGGGCTATGAAAAATATAAAAATTTATGTACTTTTGTTGGCAATGATTGCCACAGGTACAATAGGGTTTGTTAGCTGTCAAAAGCAACAGAAAGAAGTAGCTACACTTACACAATACAAATCAAATCCCTATAGAGAGGGAAGTGCAAACCGCATCAAAATAAAGGGAGCGTTCAGATGGGATGGCACTGTTGGTAATGGTTCATCAGAAAATTGTAGAGGGGGAGATTGTGGTCAGTGTCCAGGTATCTGCTTAATTATACAGTTTTCTACTATTGAAGGCAATGTAAGCCATCAGGAATACATGCAGGGTTATGGTAGTGCATTTATCTGGTTACAAGACAATCAGTTAGTCATGGAACCACACAGAACTGTGGATAATGGCGACCAAAAGGTAAGAATTACTCATGATTTTCAAATAGGTAGCCAAGTTTCCCAGTTGTTGGGATATGAAATGATAACTATACAGAAAGGTATTTATGCCATAGAATACAACACAGAAAATCCGTATGGTATAATAAAATTCAATGTAGAATGCAGCTAAAATATACATTTTTATTGATTGTTTGTGCAGCACTACTTTATTCAAGCTGCTTTAAAGTAGTAGTAGGATACCATTCGCCTAAAATACTGACTGAAAAACAATTAACACAATATGAAAAACAACTCGGGATTACACACACCCATTTTAACACAGATAAGTACATTTTATACATGAAGCATCAAAACGAAAGTATAAAAAAACGTATGTACCAACCCTGCCAGATACTTGTATTCAAAAAAGATACCTTAAAAAAATGGGTAGTTAACTGTGATGTGGGCGGATTTCCTAAACTACACTGGCAAATCCCTTCTCTGCTCAGAAAAGACAGATCAGGAACTTTCAGCGACAATCTTTCCTACATTTATACTACCACAGTTAAAACTTCATTTAAAGAACAGGATACTACTGTGCTGGTATTTTGGTCAAGAGTGCTTAATAAAACCTCAAAACAGCTTATCAAAGAGGTACAAAAGCATACCCGAAAGACTGCGGTTAAAGTCTGTTACTGTAATTTGGACTCATTTTTTGTGGCATTGGATAAAAACACGGAAATAAAGTAGCACTGTACAGATTTTGCCTATATTTTTGCAGGAGATTAGCGGTATTCTATACGAATTCAGCAAAAAATTATGCGCAAGTTATTCATAATTCTGTTTTCTGTTTTTATTTTCTCCTGCTGTTTTGGGCAGAATATACAGTTTCATCTTTCAGACTCAATTGCAATTCCATCACCCAGAATTATCACAGCTAAAACCAAAAGTACACAAAGCACACAACCAAAAGTACACGTGATATACAAAACATTGCATAATTATACAATTTAGTTTTGCCTGAACCCTCACAAATCCTTAAAAAAGAACGATTAGAGAACGGACTTAAAGCATATATACAATTATCATTTAAAACAAAAAACAAATTGTATGTTTTTGCGCACATTACAATATAAAAACTTGCTCTTTGCTGTTTATCTACTGTTTAATACTACGTATTTTTTACGAAAATGCAAATTTTGTGTATCTATCACGTTTTTAGAAAAGTCAAGAACTTTGGGGGTAGTATTTTCGTACTCCAAGTATGGCAAGCCCATGTAAAGGTATTGTGGTCTAAAATACAGCATAAAAAAGTAGTCTTCTTTGAGTTTTTGTAGCATTTCCGCATACGTGGCTTTTCCAATACGCAAATTCCCTACTTCTATATCAGGCAAGCCTTTTTCAATGATACTTAA
>JANWVE010000170.1 GCA_025057675.1 Bacteroidia bacterium | reverse complement strand
CCCAAGTATGGAATACTACGCATACCTTAGCCCAATACACTCGAAATGAAGTACAAAAGCTAGGTTTGGAATTGTGCAGCAAGCAACCTTGCGATAGCATTACAGCTTTTTACCTTCCTCAAAACATATCAGCTAGCCAAATCATAAGTGCTATATACCAAGAAACAGGAATTCTATTGGGCAATGGGCAAGGTCAGTGGAAAGACAAAGTAATTAGAATAGCCCATTTAGGTTATATAGAACACCATGTAATTGAGTCAGCGATCAAAAGTTTGAGAAAAAATTTGTAAGAAATAAAAATATGCTTATCTTTGCTTATCGTTAAACTTAAAATTATTGGGTATGCCAGTACGATTAGAAAAAGATGATGAAGGAACAACCCCATCATATAACAGTTCGTCGGAATTCTCAGATCACCACACAAGTAATTCAAGGGGAATAGGAGGAGTCCTATTCACCATAATATCAATGATTTTCAGAATAGTACTATTTAGGTGGCTCTTTAAAAGAATCTTTAAAAGAAGATGATACCCAGCAGCACTGGGTCATACATAGAGATAAGAGAGCAGGACCTCATATTGCACCTTGCTTGTATTATTCATATTAACGGTACAGCGCGCGCCTGCTCTTCTTTATTTTATACCTTAGGTCTACTTACGCAAGTTCAGTTTGCTTATAATGGCACGATAACGCTCGATATCTACTCTCTGTAAATAGTCTAATAGTCTTTTGCGCTTACCTACTAATTTTTTTAAGGCAAGTTCTGTGGATTTGTCTTTTTTAGCTGCTTTGAGGTGGTTAGTTAGGTGATTGATACGATAGGTAAAAAGAGCTATCTGCGACTCAGGCGAACCTGTGTTGGTAACCGAGCCTCCATAGGTAGTGAAAATCTCAGCCTTCTTTTCTTTGGTAAGATACATAATACTAATTCTCTATATTAGAGTTAAAAACGTCCCGCAAAGATATAAGATTTATCTTGAAATCACAAATCAGAGTGACATTTTTCAGATACAAAAAAACTGTACTTTTGTACAGTGTGAAAAAAAATATAACTCTCTTTTCACTGTTGAAAGAAACCCTAAGTAAGGCAAACATACAGATTTTTTTTAACACTGATAGAAAGTTTTTTAAGAAATAAAGGAAAAATTACGGTCAGAAGTTTGTCCAGATACTGTGGTGAGTATAGTTTGTGTCAGTTATTTCGTTTTTTTGGGATAGTTCATAATTGGATAGAAATAAGCATCGTTGTGTAGGACTATATCAGGAAGGCAAAAGGTATCTTATCGCTATATTATATCTGTCTATCAGCAGGTAGTATCAGGGATAGCGTTTATGGCATTAAGTCTGATAGATGTAGAGAAACGGAAGTCATACAGTATAAGCAAATTATTGTCAACCAAGCGGATAAAGTTAAATTGAGAAAAAAGAAACAGAGTTTAACAATCCTCACTCAAAAACTATCTACTCAATGTAGTGGTCATTAAATCCGTTTATCACAAAGGAAGAACCCAAATCGCTATCCTCTCCTCTACCGATTTGCCTCTTTCGGCTTCGGATATCATACATTATTACGCTTTACGTTTTGAGATAGAATTTGACTTTCGCGACGCCAAACAGCATTTTGGACTCAATGACTTTAAAAACTACCAACCCACCCCGCTGAACAATTTTGTATCTATGAGTTTTTTTATGACCCTCTTAAAATCCTTCTTGAAGACCAAAGAAAAGAACGCAACACTCCTGATTTAAGTATCGCAGATATAAAAACTTTGTATCATGTTCATTTTCACTACGAATACTTATCAAAATATATCTCGCAACAACCCGAAAAATGTTTCTTATTCCCCGATATTCACACCATTATATCCCCAGATATCATTCATAATAGATAAAATGTCAACCATATTGATTAGTCAAGTTTAGATATAAATGCGGCCTTACCGTGTACATAATTGATGAATTTATTCTTTGGGCGTGTCCCTTCGCTGCGCTCGGGTCGGCGTGCTACGGGCTGCGCTATCGCTTCGGTGCTTCGCTCCGCACCGTGCTGACGCACGCCCTCCGCATGCCTCACGCAGCAGCATTTGGATGTTTTACCTGACTTTTATGCATACGTTCGCTTTATCTTGTTTGATATTCATTATCAAGCACGTACAAGGTTAAACCTTGAATTCATAGACTTTTGATAAGCTTTTAACCCTGGATCCACAAGATTTACCTTTTTTTGAATTGATTTTCAATGATTTACAAGGTTAGAATTCAATTTTACTTTTATTTATTTTTCATTTTCACATACTTACAAGATTAAGATTTGAATAGATGGACTTAGTTTAATAGCTGCTTGCGTGAGGCATGCGAAGGGCAAGCCGTCAGGCTTGGTGCGAAGCCCCTCGCCCACGCTCAAACCCTTGCCCAGGGGGTGGGCGGGTGGGGCGCAGCACCGTTAGCCCGTAGTACGCCGACCTTGTGGGCATACGCGCAGCGTAACGCCCACAAGGACACGCCCAAAATATCAAATATCTACTAAATAAAAATCCCAACAAACTAAAATAGCCAAAAATATATTTACAAGAAGCCTTTTTTAACCATAAATAAGTTTGTAATTTTGCTAAGCCGTTAAAACCTATGAAAAAGTACTTTTTATCAAGCATTTTTTTGACAACGCTATACATCATTTTTGTAGTATCTTGCACAGAAGAAGTTCCACCCGAAAAATTACGTCTAAAAAATGCTGAAAAAGCCATAATCATTGAAGGATATATCTCTTATGCAGTCAACGCCGATAGCAACTTAATCAATACCCAAGGTCCTTTTGAGGTAAAAGTATCTACTTCAAGCCCTTATTTTGAAAAAGCGTCTTTTATAGGTCTATCGGGTGCCACAGTATGGATAACCGATAACATGGGACAAAAAGACTATCTCTCCGAAGTAAATACAGGTATTTATCGTTCAGATAGCATTCAAGCTATCCCAGGAAGAACTTATACACTTAACGTAATTTATCAAGGTAAAACCTATTCAGCCAGCTCATACATGCCTGCTTATGTACCTTTGGATAGCGTAACATACAGGTACATTCCACCCATCAATTTTCTGCCTGGAGGATATTATGCAACAATCTACGGTGTTGACCCACCGGGCGGAAACAATTACTATCGTCTAAGGGTATTTAAGCGTACCACAGATAAACTTACAGGAAAACGGATAGACTCTTTATTCAATGGCGCATTTGACTATCAAGGCGGCATAGCAGAAGACAAATTTTTTGATGGAAATTTTATCAACTTTCAGCTACCCTACCCAGGAAAGATTGGAGACACCATACGCATAGAACTCTGTTCTATTGATAAAGGAAGCTATGATTATTATTTCTCATTAGGTCAAGCTATTGGAAATGGAGGGTCGGGAGGACCTTTCTCACCCCCACCAGCTAATCCTAAAACAAATTTTAATAACGGCGCTTATGGTTACTTCTCCGCAGAGAGCTACTCTAAACGCTGGCTTATAATACAGTAGTTCAGCCGAGCCGCTTTGAAAACATAGCATTAGATTTTATTTGATATACCGCATACTATACAAACAACTGTTTTAATTTTACATAACTTTGCACGCATGAGTCAAAAAATACTTGCGTGCGCAGGAATTGTACTGATGAGTATATTGCTACTATCAGCATGTAAAAACAAGAACAAAAAACAACAAAGCCAAATAGATGAAGCACGATTATTAGAAAATTTCAGTAAGTTTGTTGCCATTCCTCCTATGTCTGCTATTTTGTATGCCCAAGAGATAGATTTACAAAATGATGGTTTTAAGGAAATTTATGCAGTTATTAAAAGTTTGCAGCCGCCTAAAAAATGCTATACCGTATTATTTAATGCAAAAACTTATACATACATGGGCGGACTAGAACTACCCCCTTATCAAACCGTAGATGAAGTAGATACGCTCATCGTAAGCAGAATTACAGGCGATAAAATAGATGACATGACTTTATTATTCAAAGAAAAAAGGGATACCTCTGTAACAATATGGAATTCTACCTCTACTTTTGCACAAGGCAAAATGCGATTTTTATATGACTATGAAGTATTCGAGGACGGACCTACACGCAAAAAAATTTCTCATGCTGTTATCAATGAAAAAAGCGAACTCATCATTTACAATGAGAGATTAGATAAGCGAGACTCATGTGTATATGCCACCTACGATGTAAGAGATTACATAGAAACAGGATGGGTAAAACCTAAAACACATTTTTTTCTAACAAAATGCTTTGCTTACCCACGTGTAAAGGATAGAAATGCGGTATGGAATTCTAATTATATTTTAATGTCCCAAATTTATGGCGGAATGGAGCGAAAAGGGGCTATGGAGTTCTATAAAAACCCTGAAAACACGAATAAAATCAATCAATTAAAAGCTAAATACAACTTTTAACTAACTTTATTAACGCATGTTATATTATTTATTCAAGTGGTTAGACAAAGTCAAAGATGTACCTGGTACGGGTATTTTTCAATTTATTTCGGTTCGTGCGGCTATGGCTGCTATTTTTGCTGTTTTGATTTCTATGGTGTTCGGTAAGTATGTGATAAATTTTCTCAAAAAACATCAAATTGGAGAAATTATTCGCACTGATGGACCAGAAACTCATCTTTCTAAACAAGGTACGCCCACTATGGGTGGAGTAATTATCATTGCTGCTATTATTATTCCTGTTTTATTTTGGGGGAAGTTAGAAAATTCTTTTATCATCATGATGCTTATTTCTACGCTTTTTATGGGCATCATTGGTTTTTTAGATGATTACATTAAGTTCAGACAAAAGCGTAACTTACCCTTAAAGTATTTTGGTTTCATAAGTGCAAAAAGGGGTATAAAAGGCAGGGTAAAGATTATTGGGCAAATAGGGTTAGGGCTGTTAATTGGAGCTACTTTATACTACAACCCTAACTTCAAAGATGAAATTAGAACTATTACTACTACTCCCTTTCTTAAAAATAATGAATTTGATTATGCAAATTTAATTCGTTTTATAGGTCCCGAGCATCGTAGATACACTTTTGTTATTTTTATTCCAATCATTATTTTTATTGTAACGGCTATCACAAACTCGGTTAATCTCACAGATGGGATTGATGGATTAGCCGCAGGAACATCCGCCATTGTAGGTACTACATTAGGGGTATTTGCGTATATCTCGGGAAATACTTTTATGGCAAAGTATCTTGGTGTAACTTATATTCCCAATTCTGGTGAGATAGTGGTATTTATTGCGGCTTTTGTGGGCGCGTGTGTAGGCTTTTTGTGGTACAATGCGTATCCTGCACAGGTATTTATGGGGGATACGGGTAGTTTAGCCTTAGGCGGAGGTATTGCAGCAGTGGTGATATGCTTAAAAAAAGAGCTTTTAGTACCTGTGTTATGTGGGGTTTTTTTTGTAGAGTCTTTATCTGTGGTTATACAGGTCACTTATTTCAAATACACTAAGCGTAAATATGGCGAGGGTCGCAGGATTTTTAGAATGTCCCCTTTGCATCATCATTATGAGAAAGCAGGTTTACCCGAACCCAAAATTGTATTTCGTTTTTGGGTTATCACTTTATTTTGTTGCATATTAGCCGTGATATTGCTAAAGTTAAAGTAAAAAACTTATATCAATATGGTTGACATTTTATCTATTATGAATAGACTTTATGAACACAAGATTTAAGAGATTTTTTGTTAAACAAGCATGCTGATAATCAACACTTTACAAAAAATAGC
>JANWVE010000016.1:24560-26665 GCA_025057675.1 Bacteroidia bacterium | reverse complement strand
GTAGCACCGTTAGCCCGTAGCACGCCGACCTTGTGGGCATACGCGCAGCGTAACGCCCACAAGGACACGCCCAAAAAGTTATTAAGCCTATCATACAGCTCTGTAAATACCTATTTCAAACCATTAAGTACTATTTTTGTACAAACTTTCATCCATCCCATTGATGAAAAAAATAAAACTAACTTGCGAATGCTTTCCTGCACTTTCTTGCTACGCCACAAAAGCAAGGTTATGGCATATCAAACCTTTCACTGCTACACTACGCCGCATACTTTATCTAAAAATTATCCCCCCTTCAGTATTTCCAACAGCCGTTGTGTGTCTTGTTTTTATTTTACCCTTTTTTACTTACGCCCAAAACTACTTAAAAACGCTCCGCTTAGCTGAACGATACTTTGATAATGGTAGTTATGATGAAGCACGCAAATACTACCAAATCCTATTAGACTCTGACCCTGATAATATGGACTATTTATATGCTATTGGACAGTGCTACGAGTATGGTAATGAAAAAGAAAAAGCCTTACCATATTACCTTAAAGTATATGAAAAATTCCCATTGTACAGTGCTACGCTCAAAGCTAAAATTGCCGTAGGTTATCATTTATCCACACAGTTTGATGACGCTCTTAAATTTTACGAATTAGCCTATAAAGACCTTATTCCAGGTATGCCAAGAAAACAAATTAAGTATCTTATGGCACAATGTAGTACAGGTAAAGCATTACTGAAAAAACGAATCAACATTCAAGTAGAGAATTTAGGTAGTGGCATCAATACTTTTGCTGATGAATATGGCGCTTGCTTAACCCTGGATGAAAATACTATTTTCTTTACTTCCAATCGCCCAAGTGCCTTAGGAGATACCAACCGAGCCACAGGTAAAAAATTTGACGACATTTATCTATCCGAAAAAAAGTACGGTAGATGGCAAACACCCCAAAATATTGACGCACCAATCAATACAATTTACTATGAATCCGCTTTATGTATCAGTGCAGATGGGCAAGAACTGTATTTTTATCGTAACGACGGTCAGGGTGACGTCTATACCTCAAAGTTAAAGGGTAAAACCTGGCAAAATCCTAAACCACTTTCTAAGACCATTAACACTGATTATTTAGAAACCTCAGTTTTTATCTCCGCAGATGGTCAATATCTCTTTCTTACCAGCGACAAAAAAGGAGGATACGGAGGAAGAGACATCTACTACTGCAAAAAACAACCGAATGGAGCATGGTCTAAACCTATCAATTGCGGTCCTACTATCAACACTCCTTTTGATGAAGATTGTCCTTTTTTACACCCTGACGGCGAAACGTTATATTTTAGCTCTAACTGCACTAAAAGCATGGGCGGATATGACGTATTTGTGTGCAAATGGAGTGAAAAAACGGTATCCGAAGTATATAACTTAGGTTATCCGCTTAACACACCTGATGATGAAATCAACTTTATTTTAAGCGCAGATGGCAAACGGGGATATTATGCATCAGGACGCACGGGCGGATTAGGGGGAAAAGACATTTATGTCATTTACTTCATAGATACCAAAAGTCCTCAATATGCACTTGTACCTATTGTACCTAAAAAATTATTAGTTATGATAGGTACGGTAAAAGATGCTCTCACCCGAACCCCTCTTAATGCAGAAATTTCGGTTATAGCGTATCAAAAAAACAGCGTTGTTGCCCAAAGTCAAGCTAATGAAGTTACAGGAAACTTTCAATTTGCTCTACCTAATGGTGATCAATATGCTATCAACGTATATCATCCAGGATATGAACTTTATTCTGAACGAGTAGAAATAGACGAAAAAGCAGACTTTAGTAAAAAGCAAGTTGAGATTTTACTCAAACCATTACAAGCAGGAAGCAAACTAATTCTCAAAAATATCCAGTATGCAGGAAAGCAATACCAACTCAACGATGTAGCTAAAAATGAATTAGATAAACTTTATACGGTATTAAAGCAGAAAAATGAACTCAAAATTATTATCAAAGGGCATACAGATAATACTATTGAAGGTCAGGAAGCAGTAGAGCTTTCTCAAAAACGTGCTGATGAAGTAAAAAATTATTTAGTCAGCTTGGGGATAGATGCAA
>JANWVE010000016.1:0-24460 GCA_025057675.1 Bacteroidia bacterium | reverse complement strand
TCAGGAAGCAGTAGAGCTTTCTCAAAAACGTGCTGATGAAGTAAAAAATTATTTAGTCAGCTTGGGGATAGATGCAAGTCGTATTACTGCGTTGGGTTTTGGAGAAAAACAGCCTATCAATCCTGAAGATACAGATTTTGCACGTAAGCAAAACCGTAGAATTGAAATTGAGTTACAATAAGTTGGATAGTTTATTTTTACCTTTTTGGGCGTGTCCCTCGCTTGCGCTCGGGTCGGCGTGCTACGGGCTGCGCTTTGCTTCGGTGCTTCGCTGCGCTCCGCACTGCTGACGCACCCTTCGCATGCCTCACGCAGCAATGTTTTGATACTTTACCCTCTTTGTATACATACTCTTGCTTTACCTTGTTTAATACTCATTATCAGACGCTTACAAGGTTAAATTTTTTACTTTGTTTTATCTATGTTCTTTTTATCTTGTTTTATGTTCATTTTCAATAACTCGCAAGATTAAACCATAAACACATGGACTTTTTACAACATTTTAACCCTGATTCATAAATTTTTATCTTGTTTTGAATTGATTTTCAAGTATTGACAAAGTTAAAGTGTATTTTTATCTTGTTTAGTATTCATAATCAAGTACTTGCAAAGTGAAAATTTCAATAAAAAGGTTTAGCATACTTGCTGCTTGCGTGAGGCATGCGGAGGGCAAGCCGTCAGGCTTGGTGCGAAGCCCTCGCCCGCACTTTCACTCTTGCCCAGGGGGTGGGCGGGTGGGGCGCAGCACCGTCAGCCCGTAGCACGCCGACCTTGCACACATGAGCGCAGCGAACCGTGTGCAAGGACACGCCCAAAAAAATACTCATAATAATCTATTTTATCAAATTTACCCAAGATTGTACCTCATTTTAAGCACTTTTACTACTTTTGTAAAGATGAAAAAAAACGGTCATATATTAGCTGTAATTCTATGCTTTGCATTAGTTGTACATGGACAAAACCAAAAACTAATGCGCACAAATGAGTCTAAATTCAAACAAATTGATGATCTACTACCAACCCCCAACGAATACCGAACCGCATCAGGGGCGCCCGGACATAAATACTGGCAACAACGAGCAGACTACCACATCAAGGTACAAATAGATGACTCTAAACAGACCTTATCGGGTTCAGAATGGATAACCTACTACAACAACTCCCCCGATGTTCTAAACTACATCTGGATACAATTAGATCAAAATATCTTTAGCCAGCACTCCCTTTCTAATCAAATCAAAACAGCCAACGAATTCACAGAACTCTCTTTTCAAGAGTATCAAAACCTACTTTATCCAAAAGACCCAGGATTAGGCTATAAAATTACTACCGTAAAAATAGATAAAACAGCCGTGAAAGACTCACCCTCAAACGCTAAACCCGCTAAATACATCATATACGATACCATGATGCGAATCGATCTACCTGAACCCTTAAAACCTAACGAAATCGTTAAAATTCAAATAGAATGGAACAACAAAATCAATGAAGTCCGCAAACACGGCGGACGTGGAGGTATGGAGTATTTTGAAAAAGAGGATAATTATATCTATCAAATATCACAGTTTTATCCGCGCGTGTGCGTATACGATAACGTAAATGGATGGTATCATAAAAGCTATCTCGGAAGAGGTGAGTTTAATTTAGAATTCGGTGATTTTATCCTAGAAATCACTGTACCCGCTGATCATATTGTGGGTGCCACAGGAGTACTACAAAACCCAAAAGAAGTACTCACCCCTACCCAATTTGAAAGATATCAAAAATCTCAAACCGTGAGCGAACCTATATTTATTGTTACTCCTGATGAAGCTAAACAAAATGAAACTTCACGAGCCACTACTACTAAAACTTGGATATTCAAAGCTCAAAATGTTCGTGATGTAGCTTTTGCCAGCTCACGTAAATTCATTTGGGACGGCGCAATGCTAAGCTTCAATAACCGAAAAACACACTGTATGTCCCTCTATCCCAAGGAAGGATTGTCTTTGTGGGATAAATACTCTACTCACGTAGTCATGCACACTATCAAGGTCTACTCTCGCTATGCATGTGAGTATGTATACCCCGTATGTTATTCAGTCAATGGTGCAATCGGGGGTATGGAATACCCTATGATAAGCTTTAACGGTGGTGGAAGACCTGATCCTGACGGAACTTACAGTGAACGTACTAAATACGGTTTAATCTCTGTTATCATTCATGAAGTAGGGCATAACTTCTTTCCCATGATTATCAGCTCTAATGAGCGAAACTGGACTTGGTTAGATGAAGGATTTAATACTTTTTTACAGTTCCTTACAGAACAGGAGTGGGAGAAAAACTACCCTTCTAGTAGGGGTTTCCCTGATTTAATTACAGAATACATGAAATCTACTGACCAAGTACCTATCATGACCAACTCCGAGTCACTGCTTCAGTTTGGCAACAATGCTTATGGAAAGACAGCCACAGCACTTAATATTTTGCGGGAGACTATTATGGGCAGAGAACTTTTTGATTTTGCTTTCAAAACCTACTGCGAAAGATGGAAATTCAAACATCCTACCCCCGCAGACTTTTTTAGAACAATGGAAGATGCTTCTGGGATAGACCTTGACTGGTTCTGGAGAGGATGGTTTTTTACCACAGACCATGTAGATATTAGTTTAGAAAGCGTCGAACTACATGTCTTAAAACCCAAAGACCCTCAAATAGCGAAAGAAATTGAAAAACAAAAAGACATTAGTGCAGATAGAAAAACTAATATTCTTAATCACAAAGAAGGTGGTATAAAACAGTATTACACTGAACAGTATGGAGATAAACTCAAAGATTTTTACAATTATTATGACAAATATAAGGTCTATGAGATAGATAAAAAAGAATATCTTGATTATATTAAAACTCTTACTCCAGAGGAAGAGAAATTACTCCATCAAAAGGCATATATCTATCACCTTAAATTTAAGGACATTGGCGGACTTTTAATGCCCCTGATTATCAAAATTAACTATGCCGATGGCAGCAGTGAGATTATTAAGAAACCTGTTGAAATATGGTTAAAAAATGAGAAAGAGGTTGTTATTGAGCATGTTTCGTTCAAGGAAGCAGTTTCGTTTGAATTAGACCCTAACTATGAAACTGCCGATGCAGATAGGTTCAATAACTATTATCCTCGTAAAATTCGGACATCGGAGTTTGAGTTATTCAAACAGAAGTACAATCTATGGGAGGGTTTTAGAGGGAATAATCTTATGCGTAAATATAGCAATGAGGTAAAATAGTGCATACTATTATTTCACTCTGGCCTGTTTAAGATTATAGTCCTGCCTTTGCACGCGTTTCGCTGCGATCGTGCGTGCAAGGACAGGGGCCAAAAATTATTCTCATATATCAGTTTTATCTATTGCTTGGGCTAAATCTTCTATTAAATCCTCTGCGTCCTCAATACCCACAGAAAGGCGAATTAAAGTATCTTTCAAGCCATTGGCTAAACGCTGCTCACGAGGAATAGAAGCATGAGTCATAGTTGCAGGATGTCCAATCAAAGACTCTACCCCCCCTAAACTCTCGGCTAATGAAAACAATTGTGTGCTTTGTAACACTGTAAGCGCATCTTCCATTTTATCTCCTTTGAGGGTAAAGCTGATCATTCCACCAAAATCTCGCATCTGTTTTTTAGCAATATCGTGGTTTTTGTGTGTAGGCAAACCGCACCAATAAACCTGCTCTACTTTGGGATGTTCAGTTAAAAATTGAGCTATTTTTCTACCGTTGTAGCTGTGCCTTTCCATGCGAAGATGAAGAGTTTTTACTCCACGAAGTACTAAAAAACAATCTTGCGGACCGGGCGTAGCACCTGATGCATTCTGAATAAACTTTAATTGCTCTGCTAATTGAGTATTATTTGTCATTACCGCACCCATAACCACATCCGAATGTCCTGATATATATTTGGTTAGAGAGTGCATAACAACGGTAGCACCTAAATCTAACGGATTTTGTAAATATGGCGATGCAAAAGTATTATCCACCACGGTAATAAGATTATGTGCTTTGGCTAATTCGCTTACGGCTTGAATGTCTATAATGTTAAGCATGGGGTTAGTAGGGGTTTCTATCCATATCATTTTGGTGCTACGGTTGATATAGGATAAAATATTTTGAGGATTATCCATGTTGACAAAGTGGAATTTTAGTCCAAATTTTGCGTAAATACGCATAAATAAGCGGTATGTGCCGCCATACATATCATTTGTAGCGATGATTTCATCACCAGGGCTAAATAATTTTAATATAGCATCTGTGGCAGCTAGTCCTGTGGCATAACAATAACAGTATTGCGCATTTTCTAAAGCCGCAAGATTTTTTTCTAGGACATCTCGGGTAGGGTTTTGAGTACGAGCGTATTCGTATCCTTTATGTACGCCTGGTGCTGCTTGAACGTAAGTAGAAGTTTGAAAAATAGGCGTCATTATAGCACCTGTGGAAGGATCTGGTTCGATACCTGCATGTATCGCTTTGGTTCCAAATTTCATACATCCAAAAGTAAGAAATTATTATATAGTTAGAAAGTGAGATCAAATTTATGAGTAATATTCTACTTTGTGTGGAATTGTTAGTATTTTCATGTTAAAATGATTTTTCTGGGCGTGTCCCTTCGCTGCGCTCGGGTCGGCGTGCTACGGGCTAACGGTGCTACGCCCCACCCGCCCACCCCTGGGCAAGAGTGAAAGTGCGGGCGAGGGGCTTCGCACCCAGCCTGACGGCTTGCCCTTCGCATGCCTCACGCAAGTGGCTATCAAATTAAATCCACTTATTCAAACCTTAACCTTGTAAGTACCCGAAAATGAACATCAAATAAGGTAAAACTCAATTTTAACTTTGTAAATCATTAAGGTGAAAGTTCCGTGTTCAAGGTTAAAGCATCGTGTAAAGTCCATGTATTCAAGATTTAACCTTGTACATGATTGAAAATGAGCAAGAAATAAAGTAAAGTAATAGCATTTCAAACAAGGTAAAAAATTTTAACCTTATAATTACTTGATAATCAAGATTAAAAAAAGGTAAAGCAAAGATATGTCTAAAAATAAGGTAAAATATCAAAAAGCTGCTTTGCGTGAGGCATGCGGAGGGTGCATCAGCAGTGCGGAGCGTAGCGCAGCACCGAAGCGATAGCGCAGCCCGCAGCACGCCGACCCGAGCGCAGCGAGGGACACGCCTAAAAAATAAATTTAGATCAAAAAAATAAGCTTAATTACCTACCTTAACCCCATCTTTTTAGCTATCTCTTTGGGAATGGCATCTTTGTGTACCATAAAATTAGTAGTTTTATATTTGATAAACGCCTCTGATGCAAAAAAATACCCTTGATTATCATTAGCGTTGCCCCATGAGTTTTTTACCTTGTAGAACTTTTTACCCGTTTGGTCTTTGAATAATCCTGTGATATGCATTCCGTGGTCATCGGTAGTTTCGTAGTTATCAAAAGCTTGTTGGCGCATTTCTTGGGTAATTTGCTTTTCATGACAAGGTGCGTCAAAAGGAGAACCTGTCCTGGTAGCACCTGCATCGCTAAAATACTGATTGTCCTCTCCTCTTTTTTCAATCTGATTTTCATCAGAGGGTACAATGGCTAGCCCATTTCTAAAAGAGAAACCTTTTTCAGATACATCACTTGCCCATGCTACTGTATAGCCGTTCATAATACTGTTTTCAAGTACCTTCATCATATCCTCCAAGGGCAGATTGTAAACTTCCTGCATAGCCCAATTATCTTGTACTTCAAGGACAAATTTGCTGTAAAAAGGGTGGTGAGTAAATGAAGTTATGACTATATAATCATTCATGTCCAAGCCGAGGGACTGTGCAAAAGTATGAGGAGTGTATTTTTTACCTTCATATTCAAACTCTGCAGGGGGCGTTCCCATGTAGGCGTCTACCGTGTTTTTAATCGCTTCTTTCCAATGGGGTGTCAAGGTTTTTCGATCGACAACTGCTTTAAGCATAGCTTTTAATACGGCTTCCATTTCATCATGGTTATATTTAGTCTCGCCAGGCTTCAAGCCTGAATACGCAGATTGAGGTACAATACCGTATTTTTTAATCATGTTAAAGTCATCATGAAAAGAACCGCCTTGCCCAAAGTTGATTAAGCCATGCATGCGTACATACTGCTCTGCTTTGTCTAAATAAGCATTGCGTACAATAAACATCTCAGATAAATCTACTTTCTTTTTGCTTACCCTGAGTATTTCGGATTCAAAAAATGACATTCCTGAAAAACTCCAGCAAGTGCCTGTGTGCATTTGGTCTTTTACTTCGGTGGCTTCTAAATCTTTAATTACGGTAAATTCATATCCACCCATTTTTTTGTTTCTTACAACAGATTGCTGGGCTAAGGATAGTACATGAGCTACAACCAGCAATACAACAAATAAACCTTGTTTTATACTTTTCATATACATATACACAATATGAATAGCTTACCAAGTTACGGATTATCTTGGAATGTACAAAAATAATAAATAAAAATGAGGTCAGAAACGCTACTTTGAATAGTTGCATATATTTGCGATATGCAGTTCAAAAAGATGTTAGTGATATGTCCTTATCCTGAAGGAGTAGCGCCCTCTCAACGCTTAAAGTACGAGCAATATTTTGATCATTTTAGGCAAAATGGCTATCATATTACAGTTTCTCCTTTCATGAACAGAAAATTTTGGGACATTGTGTATAAGAAGGGGAATTTTCATAAAAAAGTGTTTTGGACAATTGCAGGATATCTTAAAAGAATAAAAGATCTATTCCAAATACGCCGATACGATGTTATTTTTATCACGCTTTGGGTTACGCCGATAGGTTTACCTATAATGGAACGTTTATTTACTTTGTTTGCTAAAAGTTTAGTGTATGATATTGACGATTTGATATTCTTAGGGCATTCTAGTGCTGCGAATAAAATTATCAGTTGGATGAAAGGAAAGCGTAAAATGATTGTTCTCATGAAGTACGCTGACCATGTCATTACTTGTACGCCGGTACTTGACCGTTTTGTTCGTCAGTATAACTCTAATACTACGGATATCTCTTCTACTATCAATACAGACACATATATTCCTGTGAATACCTACACGAATGAAAAGAGGATTATTTTAGGTTGGAGTGGCAGCCATAGTACGGCAAAATATCTTCATTTACTTACTCCTGTATTACAAAAGCTTAAAGAAACGCACGATTTTAAGCTTTTAGTCATGGGAGATGCTAATTTTAGGATGGAAGGTATTGAAGTTGAATCTTTAGCTTGGAGTGAGTATCTTGAAATTCCCACTTTGCAGCGAATGGATATAGGTCTTTATCCTTTACCTGATGAGCCTTGGGTTTATGGAAAGAGTGGACTTAAAGCCTTACAATACATGGCATTAGGCATTCCGACGGTAGCTGAGAAGCTCGGACCTGACCATGCTAATCATCGTGTTATTGAGCATGGGGTTTCTGGTTTTTTAGCACATGGTCAGGAGGAGTGGTTACATTACCTTATTCAATTGATTGAAAATCCTGAGTTGCGTAAAAAAATAGGTATGGCGGCCCGTAAAAGAGTTGTGGAATTGTATTCTGTTCATGCTAATAAAGATACTTACCTTAATATTCTTAATTGCGTATCAGAGAAGGGCGTGGCGAGGTAATTTGCTTTATGTAAATGTGATAGATTAAGTTCATTTTTCTTTACACGAAGTGATTTGAGAAGATCGGATTTTAATTTTTTTGGGCGTGTCCTTGTGGGCGTTACGCTGCGCGTATGCCCACAAGGTCGGCGTGCTACGGGCTAACGGTGCTGCGCCCCACCCGCCCACCCCTGGGCAAGGGTAAAAAAGTGGGTGAGGGGCTTCGCACCGTGCTGACGCACGCCCTCCGCATGCCTCACGCAAGCGGCTATCAAACTAAGCCCACTTATTCAAACCTTGACCTTGCAAGTATCTCAATATCAATATTAAACAAGGTGAAAAATGTACTTTAACTTTGTAAATACCTGAAAATCAATTGAGAATAAGGTAAAATTTACATATTGAGGGTTAATGAGAGTATAAAAAGTCCGTGTATTCAAGGTTTAACCTTGTACATGCTTGAAAATGAATAAGAAACAAAGTAAAGTAACAGCGGTTGAAACAAAATAAAAAATTTTAACCTCGTAAGTGTTTGATAATCAAGATTAAAAATGGCAAAGCAAGGATATGCATAAAAAACAAGGTAAAACATCCAAAAGCGGCGTGCGTGAGGCATGCGGAGGGTGCGTCAGCAGTGCGTAGCACCGTAGCGTCAGCGTAGCCCGCAGCACGCCGACCCGAGCGCAGCGAGGGACACGCCCAAAAGAAAAAATGAACAAATCTGAAACACTACCATAAAAATCCACTTTCAAAACATTTTTTGTATTTTTGTATCATGGCAAAAATAATGGGTATACTGTTTTCATTGGCTGTTTTACTGACCCACAGTTACCTTATAGCCCAAAATAACACTTTCAAAATCGCAAAACTAAAATATGGCGGAGGAGGCGACTGGTATTGCAATCGTACCTCTTTACCAAATCTGATTCGGTTCATCAATCAAAATTCTACTATCAAAGTGCATGAGAAAGAAGATATCGTGGAAGTAGGAAGTCCTGCCATATTTCAATATGCTTGGGTACATCTGACAGGACATGGTAACGTATTTTTCACTGACGCAGAGGCACAAAACTTACGTAACTATCTTATTTCAGGGGGTTTTTTACATATAGACGATAACTATGGATTAGATAAATACATCCGCCGTGAAATGAAAAAAGTATTTCCTGAACACGACTTTGTAGAACTACCATTTGATTTTGGTATTTATCAGAAGCCTTT
Organism: Bacteroidia bacterium; assembly: GCA_025057675.1. Taxonomy (GTDB): domain Bacteria; phylum Bacteroidota; class Bacteroidia; order JANWVE01; family JANWVE01; genus JANWVE01. Next base: position 15,593 of record JANWVE010000016.1, on the reverse strand, counting down.
TTCCTTTCCAAAAGGTTTGCCCAAAGTACACGAACACGATGGAAAACCACCCCAAGGTTTTGGTATCTTTCATGAAGGGCGATTAGTGTGCTTTTACAGCTATGAATGCGACTTAGGTAACGGCTGGGAAGACCAAGAAATCTACAACGACCCTGAACCTGTAAGACAACAAGCCCTAAAAATGGGTACAAACATCGTATATTGGGCAATTACACATTGATTTTCCAACAGAAAACCTCAAAAAAACAGATTTACAAACAACTTTCATTATTTATTTTTGCTCGCTTAATATGCCTTTCAATATAATCCAACGACTACAATTCAAAAGACTACAAAATAAAAAACACTTTACACATCGTAGTATTGCGTGGCAAGACACTAAGAGCTTTATATTGTTTATCTCACCGCACAATACAGAAGAAGCCACTGCAATAACCCGTTTTATCGATAAAATAAAAAAGCATACTATTAGAGTCAAAGTACTTGAGTTTTTGAAGAGCAAGAAAGACATCTCTCTACTTCCGTATATGTATGAGTGTACCCGCATTGATAGTTCTCACACTAATTTAATAGGTATTCCTAAAATATCTGCCGTAGATGCCTTTATAGACCAGCATTTTGACGTATCTATTGATTTAACTGATAAAGATAACGTAGCCGCACAGTATCTCTGTTGTGCAATAGATATCACTATGCGTGTGGGCATACATGACAGTAATTGGGATTGTTATGAGTTAGTAGTTCCAAACGTGTATAATAATATCAACGAAGAGAATTTATTTTCTATTATTCATTATTTACAAAAAATAAAACCATGAACACAGCATACATCAAAGGAACAGGAGTAGCTTTGGTTACTCCATTTACTACAGATAATCAAGTAGATACCCAAGCTATACGACGATTAGTCTTTCGTATGATAGAAGGAGGAGTAGAGTACCTCGTCCCTATGGGTACAACAGGAGAAAGTCCTACTCTAACCAAAGACGAAAAAAAATGTGTTTTAGAAGCAGTTTTAGAAGCTAACCAAGGTAAATTGCCTGTTGTCATGGGCATAGGGGGAAATAATACCCACGAAATTACCCAAGAAATTGAGTATTATAGCAAGAATTACAAATTACAAGGCATTTTATCAGTTTGTCCTTATTACAATAAACCTAATCAAAATGGTATATATGCTCACTACGCTGCTATTGCTAAAAGCACCGATTTACCAATTATCCTGTACAACATCCCCCCACGTACAGGAATTAACATGAACCCTGAAACTATTCTCCGTTTAGCATACGACTTCAAAAACTTAGTAGCGGTGAAAGAAGCCGCGGGCAGTATAAGCCAAGTTATGCACATCATAGCTCAAAAACCTGAACATTTTCTCGTTACATCAGGGGATGATAATTTAACACTACCTTTTATGAGTGTAGGTGCCGTAGGTGTAATTTCTGTGGCAGGCAATGTATTTCCAAGAGAAATAAGCGAAAAAGTTCGTTTAGCGCTTCGTGGCGATTATCAAAAAGCACGTGAATATCACTATAAACTTTTACGCTTTATGGAATTTTTATTTGTAGAAGGTAATCCCGTAGGAGTAAAAGCCGCTTTAGAAATTATGGGAATATGCCTCAAGCAAGTCCGTTTGCCTTTAGTGCCTGCACCAGAAACATACTACCAAGAGATGCAGAAAGTTCTTAAAAAAGTAAACGATGATTTTCAATTAGGATAGTTTATTTTTTTACTTTTGCTCTCATGTACAGGGATAGGTTTCATATTCCCATTCAGCAAAAAACGCAAAAACCGTACATTTATTTTTGCGGCAATTCGTTAGGATTGCAGCCCAAGGGCGTATTAGAAGCCATACGGCAGGAGTTAGAAGATTGGGCAAATCTTGGTGTAGAGGGGCATTTTCACGGCAAAAACCCATGGGCTAAATATCATGAGTTTTTTTCAGAAAAAGCTGCGCGGTTAGTAGGTGCTAAGCCTATTGAAGTAGTAATGATGAATAACCTTACAGTGAATTTACACTTGATGATGGTTTCGTTCTATCGCCCAACGCCGCAGCGTTACAAGATTATCATTGAAGGGGGTGCTTTTCCCTCTGACCAATATGCGGTAAAAAGTCAGATTTTGTTTCATGGATATAATGTAAAAGATGCGTTAATTGAGTTAATTCCTCGTCCTAATGAGCATACTTTGCGCACAGAAGACATCGTACAAGCCATTCACGATGCAGGGGATAGCTTAGCTTTGGTTATGTTAGGTGGAGTCAATTATTATACAGGTCAGGCTTTTGACATGCAGACTATCACACAGGAAGCCCATAAAGTAGGTGCAATGGCAGGTTTTGATTTAGCACATGCCGCAGGGAATATTTTGCTTCATCTTCACGACTGGGAGGTAGATTTTGCCGTTTGGTGTACGTATAAGTATCTCAATTCAGGTCCTGGGGCTGTATCGGGCTGTTTTGTGCATGAAAAATATGCGAACAGTCCCGATTTACCTCGTTTTGCAGGTTGGTGGGGGCATGATGAAAAAACTCGTTTTTTGATGGGTCCCGATTTTACGCCTATGCTGGGTGCTGCGGGTTGGCAACTTTCCAATGCCCCTGTGATGAATATGGTAGCTCACAAAGTTTCCTTAGATATTTTTGACGAAGCAACTATGCCTGCCCTGCGTCAAAAATCCGAAGAAATGATACAATTTTTGTTAGAACGCATACAAAACCTAGTAGAGATAATTACTCCGTTTGAGCTCAAAGATAGGGGCTGTCAAACCTCTATTCGGGTGGGCAAACAAGGTAAAAAGGTCTTTCAAAAGCTCTCTGAAGCGGGTATAATCGCAGATTGGCGAGAGCCTGATGTCATTCGTATTGCTCCTGTGCCGCTATACAATACTATGGAGGAGATTGATGAGTTTAGTAAAATACTCAAAAAGGTAATTTGACGCCACTTTAAGCCAAATAAACTAATTTCCTAAATGTTTATTTTTGGGCGTGTCCCTCGCTGCGCTCGGGTCGGGCTACTCCGCACTGCGCGTTCGCTTCGGTGCTACGCTCACGCTTCGCACTGCTTTACGGCATGCTGCGTATCCCTCACGCAAGTTGTATTTTGATATTCTACTTTGTTTTTATACATACTGTTGCTTTACCTTGTTTAACATTGATTATCAGTTACTTACAAGGTTAAAATTTTTTACCTTGTTTGAACGGCGTTCATTTTATCTTATTTTGCATTGATTTTCAATCATGTACAACGTTAAACCTTGAATAGATGCACTTTTGATAACGCTTTAACACTAAATACACAAATTTTACCTTTGTAGTTATGTGTTTAATTATTTGAGCTAAGAAGCTCAAAATACGTTATCAGGCACTTGCAAGGTTGAGGTTTAAATAAGTGGGATGAGTTTACCTGCTGCGTGCGTGAGGCATGCGAAGGGCAAGCCATCAGGCTTGGTGCGAAGCCCCTCGCCCACTCTTTTACTCTTGACCAGGGGGTGGGCGGGTGGGGCGCAGCACCGTTAGCCCGTAGCACGCCGACCTTGCCTGCATGAGCGGTAGCGAAACGCAGGCAAGGACACGCCCAAAAAATAAAAAATCCGACTATCCGATAAAAAAGACTAATACTAATCTATTGAGTAGAATATATTTGCTTTTTTTATTCAAGCACTATGAATTGGTTTAAGTTCCACTGCTTTCCCGTTTCAATATTCGCTTGAAGTTGCTGCATCATGCTGTAAATACCAAAATAAGTTCTATTAACATACAAAAAGTGTTTAGAACCTCGGGCTTCTCGCATTTTGCTCAGCTCATCTGCGTATACCTGCGCATCAGCGTAATATTGTGGATTTCCAAAATTAAAACTGTCTTGGTAATAAGGTTGAGCAAGAATTTTCAACATTCCTTGAAAAAGGTTGACAAAATAAGATACCTGCTCTTTTGTATCCGTGTTGCGAATAATTTCTAACTTTCTCAAAGATTGTTCTGTTTTTTCGTCAGACATAAGGGTTTGTGGATGTGTAAGTTTGAAGTATTCTATGTAGAAATCTTCGGGAATTTGTTTAACACAGCCAAAATCTAATACGTGTAAGGTATCTTTTTCATCGATGAGAAAATTGCCAGGGTGAGGGTCAGAATGAATTTTTTTCAAGTAATGTATTTGGTGATTGTAAAAGTCCCATATAGCTTGAGCTACTTTGTTTTTGCGTGTTTGAGAGGGATTATCCGATAAAAATTGATCGAGGTGTTTTCCGTGTATCCATTCCATAGTAAGCACTTTGGTTGAGGAGTACTCGGGATAATATTTGGGAAAAGCAACGTTACGCACATTTTTGCAATGCTCGCTAATTTCTTGTCCTTGTTTGAGTTCTAGCAAATAGTCTGTTTCTTCTATTAGTTTTTGTTCAATTTCTTGGATATATGCATTTATTTCTTGTTCTTTCATTCTCATCAGACGCATTGCGAAGGGTTTAACCATTCTCAAATCTGAAGAGATGGCTTCCTTTACCCCTGGATACTGAATTTTGATAGCAAATATTTTGTCATTTTTAGTGGCTTTATGAACTTGTCCGATAGATGCTGCATAAATGGCGTTCATTTCAAAAGTGTCAAATATCTCTTGGGGTGTTTTACCGAAGGCGTCTTTGAAGGTCTTGATAATCAAAGGTCCTGATAGAGGGGGAGCTTTATATTGAGCTTGGGCAAAAATCCGTGTGTAGGCTTTGGGTAGATTTTGTTCGTCCATACTCATCATTTGGGCTACTTTTAGGGCGCTGCCTTTGAGTTGGCTTAAAGTTTCGTAGATATCTGCGGCATTTTTCTCATCTAATTCATTTTTATCTACTTCGGTAACTAATTTTTTTGCGTAATGTTTGATGTAATTGGTTCCGACTTTTACACCTGTTTTCAGAAAAGCGGTAGCACGGGCTACCTTTGTAATAGGAATTTTATCTTGATTTTGCGTATCATTTTTCACGTCATTTGAACGATGGCGTATTTGTTTTAGTTTCATTTAATTGTTTTTGCAGAGGGGTAGTAGATTGCTTGTGCTATTTTTGGGGCGTGTCCTTGTGGGCATACGCGCAGCGAAACACCCACAAGGACACGCCCAGAAAATTAAAACCTGTCCTTTGAGTGTTGCCTGTCTCGTAAAGAGTAAGAGCGGAAATTGGGTAAAGATAGGTGCAAATAACTTCGCTCTAAATTCAAGGATATGCCTAACCTAATTTGTGTTAGTGAATCGTGGGTAAAAGCACGCAAATTTTAAATGATAAGTGTTGCTCAAATGTATTTTTTACGAAATAAACTTAGTTTTTAATTGTCATCCAAGACTCGTAAAAGGTCTTCATGTTATTAGATACATTATTCCAAGCCATATTATTCCAAGCTTTGAATACATCCATGCTCATTTTATTGAACTTCATGATGTTTTCTATGCCTACCCATTGTGTTTTATTTACTTTAACAGGTTCAGCATCAGGAATGGCTTCAGCGAAAGGTAATTTGACTTTAGCTTCGCCATCTGCTACCAGTTCATTGTTTTGATTGTAGCATCGAGTAGCTAGTACAAGAATTTTTTTGCTACCTTCAATTTTAGTTACCTCTACCTCTGCTGTGATGGTGTCATTTACATAAACAGGTTTTATAAACTTAGTACACTGGCTAATATAGATTGTACCCTCTCCTGGAAATATCGTGCCTAATATGGTGGAAAACAGAGATGAGGTCAGAGCACCATGGACAATGTTTTTCTTAAAAGGAGTAGTAGCTGCGTACTCAGGGTCTAAGTGGATAGGATTATCATCTCCGCTTACCTCCGAAAACTGCTTTACATCTTCTGGTGTAAAGGTTTTCGTGTATGTTGCTTTTTGACCAACTGAAAAACGTTTCATATTATTTTAACGATATGAAATGCAAATTTATTGCCACAAAAATAACACGTATTATCAAAAAAACAAAAAATAATTAAAAAGTAAAGGTAGATTTTCTCTACTTTTTACCTTATACCTTCATCTTCTTTCTTAAAGTTCTCCCATATAGGGTCGTAATGCCAATAATCATTAGTTATTTCACCTTCCTGCTCATGCAATACTTGAACACTGGGTAGAATAGCTAAGTAAGCATCTTTTACTTCCTGACCATAATGCCTCTCGATAATTTCTAGTATTGTACCCTCTTCTCCCAATGCATTTGCTTTTTCTTTAATAATTAGGTTTAAGGTGGGTACGTTTAATACTGGAAAGGGATGATTTTCCACGTTCCATAAAAGCTTTTTATTAAAAGTGATACCTATTCTTTTAGAAAGTAATCTTTTTGCTGAATTGATATTAATGCGCTTTTTCATTGTTTTCATGACAAATATAAGAACAAAGTTGATAAAGTACAATATAAATTACAATATGGTTGACATTTTATCTATTATGAATGATATCTGGGAGTATAATGGTGTGAATATCGGGGAATAAAAAACCGTTTTCGGGTTGTTGCGAGATATATTTTAATAAATGCTCATAATGAAAATGAGCATGATGTAAAATTTTTATAATAGTTTTTCAGTGAAGATTTTTGATACCCTGTAATTTGATAGATATATTCTGTATGGGTGTCTTTTTGGATAGTCTGAACGAGATATCGGTCATCTATATATAACGAGTTTGATTTTTTGCCCATACTTGACAGGACTGGATTTTGCGGGCAAATATAAGACCGCATCCGAAGATAATTTAGCAATCACAGCCAAGCCATATTGTTGTAAAGTACGTATATATCCTGCCACTGCATAAGCACTGTCTACGACCGCATACGGTACTTGAAGTTGTGGAATAATCTGTATCAAAATGCCAAATACTTTTTCTAACAGTATCTTGAAAGCACGATAAGATACTCTTTCCCCTCCTGATATGGTCCTATACAACAATGCTTATTTCTATCCAATTATGAACTATCCCAAAGAAACGAAGTAACTGACGCAAACTATATTCACCACAGTACCTGGATAAACTTCTAACCGTAATCTTTCCTCTATTCCTTAAAAAACGTTATATCAGTGTTAAAAAAATCTGTATGTTTGCCTTACTTAATGTCTCTCTCAACAGAGAAAAGAGACTTTCATTTATTTTTTCATACTGTACAAAAGTACAGTTTTTTTGTATCTATAAAACTAACTATAAAAAACATCTGAAAAATGTCACTCATATTGATTATTGATTATGAGGGTATTTTTTTTATTTTTTTGGCGTGTCCTTGTGGGCGTTTCGCTGCGCTCATGCCCACAAGGTCGGCGTGCTACGGGCTAACGGTGCTACGCCCCACCCCCTGGTTATAGGGTTAAGGGCGTGTGCGAGGGGGCTTCGCACCGTGCTATCGCACGCCCTCCGCATGCCTCACGCACGCAGCCAGTACACTAATCCCACTTATTTAAAGTGCAACCTTGTAAGTAACTCAATATCAACATTAAACAAGGTAAAAATATATTTTAACCTTGTAAATTATTGAAAATCAATTGAAAATAAAGTAAAGCATTGGTAGTAAGGGTTAAAGAGTAGTGTAAAGTTCATATTCAAAGTTTAACCTTGTACATGCCTGAAAATGACCACAAAACAAGATAAAATAACAACATTTCAAACAAGGTAAAAAGTTTTAACCTTGCAAATACTTGATAATCAATCTTAAACAAGGTAAAGCAAAGATATATCTAAAAACAAGGTAAAACATCACAATACTGCATGCGTGAGGCATGCGAAGGGTGCGTGAGCAGTGCGAAGCACCGAAGCGATAGCGCAGCCCGTAGCACGCCGACCCGAAGCATAGCGAAGGGACACGCCCAAAAAAATAGATTCATTATATCAAACTCAATTTATACAACCATATTTCACGTAGTAGCCACCTGTTTAATTACTTGATATACTTTATCCGCAGACTTCTCCCAATCAAATAAAGATAGTTGCTGGGGCACATGGGTTAAAAGTTCCTCTTTCTTTCCAGTTTGTAAGGCTACTTTTTGCATCATACGTACAATATTTTGCACATCTAACGGGTCTACCAATAAGCCTGCTTTGCCCACCACTTCAGGCATAGAGGATACGTTTGAAGTAATTACAGGACATCCGCAAGACAATGCTTCAATAATCGGAATACCAAAACCTTCAAAATAAGAAATATAGACCAAACATACCGCAGCACCATATAAAAGTCTTAGCTCTTCCACTTCTAAATGACCTGTGAATACTACTTCCCCCTTGTACTCCATTTGTTCATATACTTGCAGTGCATCCTTATAATCCCAAGCTTTTCTACCTACAATAACCAATTTATGGTCTGTGTGGTACTGCTTCTTAAATTCATCAAAACTCTTTAACAAATTAACTACATTTTTTCGAGGGTGAATAGCACCTACAAACAAAAAATAAGGTTTACCTTGTGTATATTTTTGCCGAGTAGATATTTGCTCAACTTCGCTGCTGGGCGCATATATTTCGCTGACCGCATTATAGGCTACTGTAATTTTATTGACAGGAACTCCATATTGTTCTACTATATCTCGTTTAGTATATTCAGAAACAGCAATGATATGTTTGGCTTTATGTGCATATTTAGGAAAGTGTTTACGATAAAAGTTTAATACTCGTTTAGGTACGTCATTCGGATAGTGTTCAAAAGCCAAATCGTGGATAACGGGTACACAAGGTACATCAGTTTTGAGAGGTAGATACCCATCAGGTGAGAAATATACATCTGGTTTGATTTTATCTAAATATCGTTTTACAGACCAGTCGCACCATATTTTCCATAAAATAGGATGCCTAGCGGGAGGAGAGACAACTACAGGAATAACATTTTCACTAAAAATAAAACTTTTATCATAAGGGCGGTCAAAAATAAAATAAAAAGTATCGTTGGGGTGCTTTTTTACCAACCTTTGGGTAATTTCTAACGTAAATCTGCCAATCCCCTCTAATCTACCCTTCAACAAAAATCTTGTATTGATGGCTATTCTCATGTATCTCAAATAAGACTATAATGGCAAATATTATGCGAATTTAAATACTTTGTCAATTATATCGGGTCCGAAGTAATGATTTTACTTTTGGCGTGCCTATTGGCTGCGCTCATGTATGTAAGGACACGCCCAAAAAATTAAAATCTAACCTTTGAATGTGGCTTTTTGTGTAAAAAGTAAAGAAAATGGACTTAATATAAATTTGATAAACAGTTTTACTAAGCCGATTAAACTACCAATCTTCGCAGATAATGATGTAATAAAATTTTTTAATTTTGTGCCAATATGGACATTAACGCAATAGACTTGACCAAAATACGGAATGTTATTCCACACAAATACTACGATCCTGCTACGAAAAAAAACTCTTATGCTGTACGGTTGATGTACCTTGATGGTACAGAGCAGGTAGTTTCTTGCGCTAACGCCACAGAAATGATGCAAATTCAACAAATGTTAATAAAAAAATTAACTCAACGTAGATAGATAGCTTATATGCAAACTGACCAAAAACTTACTTCCGCAGGCAGAATTCCATGCGCAAACTGCGGTAGCGAAATGGCTTACAGTGCTGAAAAAAGAGCATTACTTTGCGGACACTGTGGTCATAAACAAATCATTGAATCAGGTACTGATAAAATAAAAGAGAAATCCCTGCAAAGCGGCTTAAACGTCAGTAGTAAAGACACAGGATTAAAAATCCAAACTAAGACCTTTAACTGCACTAATTGTGGAGCATCTACAGCGGTAACTACGGATATCGTTAGTTTTGAATGCGGTTTTTGTGGTTCAAAAGTGATAAATCCAAAAGCTACTGAAGAAGCCCGCTTAATCTCTCCTGAGGGAATTATTCCTTTTACAGTGGATAGGAAAACTGCCCTCCAAAAGTATAAAGACTGGATTGGGCAAGGTTGGTTCAGACCCAGCAACCTTGCTAAAATGGCAAAAATTGATAAAATACATGGAGTTTACATTCCATTTTGGACTTACGACGCTGAAACACATTCTAATTGGTGGGCAGAAGCAGGTTACTATTATTATGAAACCGAAACTTATACAGATAGTCAAGGCAATACTCAAACCCGTCAGGTCAGGAATATACGCTGGGTGCCTGCGTCAGGGTACGTAAAAATGGATTTCGATGATATTTTAGTTATAGCTTCACAGGGCATAAAACAGCATCGCGTAGAAAAAATATTTCCTTTTAACCTCGAAAAATTAGTGAATTACGATGCTCGTTTCGTTGCAGGCTGGGAAGCTGAACTTTACAAGATAGACCTAGCCCAAGGAGCTAAAATAGCCGACGAAATTATGGACAAAGCCATCTATGAGCGATGTGCCAAAGAAGTACCTGGAGATACCTACCGAGATTTACGAGTCACCTCTGAAAAAACTAATCTCACCTACAAGCATATTCTATTGCCTATTTGGATATCCAGTTATCAATACAATGGTAAAACTTATCAGGTTATTGTCAATGGGCAAACAGGGGCTATATCAGGTGAAAAGCCTCTATCTTGGGTAAAAATTATACTCACTGTACTACTTGTGATTGTAGTTATAGCCATACTCATGTTCTTGAAAAAATAATCTTAAAATATACTAGTTATTAGGGGCGTGTCCTTGCCCACGGCTCGCTGCGCTCGTGTGGGCAAGGTCGGCGTGCTGCGGGCTGCGCTATCGCTTCGGTGCTTCGCTGCGCTCCGCACCGCTGACGCACCCTCCGCATGCCTCACGCAAGCGGCTATTACACTAATTCTACTTACACAAAATGTAATCTTGTAAGTACTTGAAAATAAACATTAAACAAGATAAACATATATTTTAACCTTGTAAACATTTGAAAATGAGTAAAAAACAAGGTAAAACTTATTTAATCAAGGTTAAGGGGTTGTACAAAGTCCATGTGTTCAGGGTTGAACCTTGTAAGTGATTGAAAATAAATGCAAAACAAAGTAAAATAACAGCATTTCAAACAAGATAAAAAATTTAAATTTGTAAGTATTTGATAATCAGTATTAAACAAGGTAAAACAAAAGTACGCATAAAAATCATGTAAAGCATTCAAAGGCTGCTGCGTGAGGGATACGGAGCATGCCGTCAGGCAGTGCGAAGCGCAGCGAAGCACCGAGCGTGAGCGTAGTGCGCAGTAGCCCGACCCGAGCGCAGCGAAGGGACACGCCCAAAAAAATATCTAAACAATCAAATATTCATAGAATAGCACTAAACAAATAAAAGTTATTGGTATCTGTTGTGATAATTCTATTAAATTGCGTGCCTTATGAAAAGTATTAAAGAAGTTTTACATCGTCTGGGAATTGAAGAAATTAACGCCGCAGCGAGCACAGGCGTTAACTGGGCGCATGATAGCAGCGCAGAACCCATTGTTATCAAATCTCCTGTGGATGGCGAACGTATAGCCGCCGTTAATACCTGCTCTATACAAGATTATGAACACATTATCCAAACTGCTCAAAAAGCTTTTGAACACTGGCGTATGACACCTGCACCCAAAAGAGGAGAAATCGTACGGCAAATAGGAGATAAACTGCGTCAGTACAAAGAAGATTTAGGATATTTAGTGAGCTATGAGATGGGAAAAATCTACCAAGAGGGTTTAGGAGAAGTACAAGAAATGATAGATATATGCGATTTTGCAGTAGGTTTATCCCGACAGCTGTACGGACTAACTATGCACTCCGAACGACCCCAACACAGAATGTACGAACAATGGCATCCGTTAGGAATAGTGGGTATTATTTCTGCTTTTAACTTTCCCGTAGCTGTTTGGTCCTGGAACGCAATGATAGCCGCAGTATGCGGAGATGTATGCGTATGGAAACCTTCTATCAAAGTACCTTTATCTGCTATTGCTGTTCAGAATATCCTTAAAGAAGTATTAGTCAGCAATAACCTGCCCGAAGGTATATTTAACCTCATTATTGGTAATAGAGAAATAGGCGACCGCATGGCAAAAGACCGTAGAGTACCTTTAATCTCTGCCACAGGTTCAACGCACATGGGTATAGCTGTGGGTAAAGCCGTAGCAGAACGATTAGGTAGAAGCTTATTAGAATTAGGTGGAAACAATGCTGTTATTATCACGCCACATGCAGATTTAGATATGGCTATCAGAGCAGTAGTGTTCGGAGCCGTAGGCACCGCAGGACAACGCTGTACTAGTACCCGCAGGTTAATTATTCATGAAAGTATCTACGAACAAGTAAAAGACCGCTTGATTAAAGTATATCAACAACTCCCTATTGGAAATCCTTTGCAAGAGGGTATCCTCGTAGGACCTTTGATTGATAAACAGGCTGTTCAAAACATGCAAAAAGCACTTGAAAATGTACAAAAAGAAGGCGGTAAATTGATATACGGTGGTGAGGTACTTGCAGGTAAAGGCTACGAAACAGGAACTTATGTGCGTCCTGCCTTGGTAGAAGCCAAAAACGAGTATCCAACCGTTCAGGAAGAGACTTTTGCCCCTATTTTATACTTGCTCAAATATCAAACCATGGAGGAAGCTATTGCCATTCAAAACGGGGTAAAACAAGGTTTATCCTCTGCTATTTTCTCTCTCAATATGCGTGAAACTGAACTCTTTTTGAGTCATGCAGGTTCAGATTGTGGTATTGCAAATGTCAATATCGGTACGTCAGGGGCAGAGATTGGGGGAGCTTTTGGTGGTGAAAAAGAAACAGGCGGAGGGCGAGAGTCAGGTTCAGATAGTTGGAAGGCTTACATGCGCAGACAAACTAATACAATTAATTGGGGTTCTTCGCTACCACTTGCACAAGGAATAAAGTTTGAAGTGTAAATGAAAAGGTAACAACGTAGTTTTTATATTTTTTGGGCGTGTCCTTGCCCGTATGAGCGTAAGCGAAACGCGGGCAAGGACACGCCCAAAAAATAATATCAAATCAATATCCCATAAAACTCATTTCTAACTTGTGTGCTATCACTGTCTGATAAAACCCTTGCCTTCACAGGTCCTACATTTCACATTTTCATAACGTAAAAATATCTTGCCCTTACCTTTGCAGTTATTGCAGTCATATTCGGTATGGGTTTTTATTGTCATATCTGCCCCAACATGGTTTCTATCTCTCACAATTCTGCCTTTACCGTTACACCAAGAGCAAGTTTGCCATACTTCTCTATTTTCACCTGCCCAACCAGACCCCTCACAAGTAGGACACCTTTTTTCGGGTTTTTTAGTATGGTCGTAATTAGTACCTATATTCAAACTCTTTAAGTACTCCTTTACCTCGTAGTTATTGTTTTTTATGGCTAAATCCATCAAAGTTTCACCTTTATCGCTGGTGGCATGTATGTTTGCACCTTTTGACACCAAATACTGTACAATAGGTAAGCTTTGTTTATACGGGTCGTTGTATTTAACAGCCACTACAAGAGCAGTTTCTCCGTATGTATTTTTTTGGTCTACATCCACACCATTTTCAACTAAAAATTCAATGCAGGGTAAGCATTTACTAAATGCTGCGTTTATTAAAAGAGTTCCCTCCTTTACACTAGCCCCACGTGCCACTAACACTTTCATCGCTTCTACATGAGGAATTGCCGCCGAAAGTACTGTTGCATCGTATTTTTCTGTTTTAGCATTAACGTCACAACCACTATCTAATAGCATATTCAAAATTTGATTTTCTTTATCTCCCCAAATGTAATTAGAACTCCAAAACAAAACATGTAATAAAGTTGCGCCGCTTTCGTTACGCAAATCGGAAGGATTACTGACCTTTTTTAGATATTTTTTTACTTCCGAAACCTCTTTACTCTGGACCGCCTTAAATAAGGCTTGCGCATTCTTATCCATTGATTGTGCCAGATTTAATTGCACTAAAAAAAATACGACAATAATCAATGAAACTGCTTTTTCAAAACCTACTCTTAACATGTTACAAAAAAACACAATCAAAAATGATAATCCAATACGTACTAATACGGATATGCCCCACAAAATAACTCCATAACTTTGCAATATGCGTACCTTCACTTTATTTTTAGCGGTTTTGTTTTTTCAGTGGGCTATTAGCCAGGTCGTATATGAAAAAATACTTGTTCCGATAAGTTTTGTTTACGACCATACAGAGCTGGACAAAGTCTGCAAAGAATATTACTATTACTTTCATGCAGAATGTGTGGCAGGTATTCAAAAAGCGGCAAAGAGTTACTCTTGTAAAGAGTATTTAGTTGGAGTAACTTATCCTTACACTTCGGATGACGAATGCGGTGATAAGAGTATGAAACTTCTATTCCAAAAGGTAATAAAAGATAGTTTAAGGTGGGTCAAAATAGATGTAGCCAGTGTAGGAAATTTTTACTTAACCTCGATTTCTCGGTCTGTTGATAGAGCAAAGGTATCGGCACAGCAAAATTTTATGTATCATAACTTTGAGATAACGCTTCTTCCTCTATGTAATGATGACAAAAAAGTATTTTCAAAGAAGGATACAAATTTGTATTTAGAGCTTACTATAAAAGCAGACAAGAGTGAGACACAACATTTGTTATTCAAAACCTTCAAACAAGTAATATATTTTGCTGAAATGCAGAGTAATGGTAATCTTTGTAAGTTTTTTACCAATCCTTTGATGAGCGAGTCTAAGGCTAATGAAATATATCAAAGAATGGCTAATAATGTTCAGTTTGTAGGTAGAGCCATGAAAGAGCAGAATGACTCTCAAAATCAAATGGTAAGTAAAGAATGCAAGTATAAGGGCAAAATGCTTTTTGATGCTATGCAAATGACTACTGTTGAGGATATCAAAAGATTTTTGTCGTACTGTGTTTTGCGCTCTGAGATTTATAGAAATAATACATGGTCTATAAGTGAAGTATACGCGCAATGGTTAGTATCAGGGATGCCTTTGCCTGAGAAATGATTTTAAGATTTTAGATTGTTATGATTTGGGCGTATCCTTGCACTGCGTTACGCTGCGCATATACCCACAAGGACACGCCAAAAAATTAAAACCCAATCTCTGAAGATGAATTTTTGTGTAAGAAAAAGTAGACTTAATATAAACGAAAAATAAAAGTGCGGAAGAGCATATCTATAAGCCGAATTCTGTCGAGAGGTATCATTTATCTAGGTTATATTTCGCAATATAACTCTATCGACCTACCCACCCTGCTGGGGCGTGCCACCCTCATAACGCAGGTATATTTGGTCTTTCAGCCCCTGAGGTTTGCCATGCCTACTTTGTCACCAAAGTAGCGGTGCGCTCTTACCGCACCATTTCACCCTTACCTATCAAGATAGGCGGTATATTTTCTGTTGCACTTTCTGTCATACCTTCCGCAAGTATGCCTTCCCGTTAGGAAGCAGGGCGCACTATGCTGTTCGGACTTTCCTCTGCTTACACAGCAGCGATACCTTGATATGCTAGCGCAAATATACGAAAAATTAAATGAATTTTCACATCTCATCTGATGTAGTCTATCTTAATTTATCTTTGCATATTACAATATGGTTGACATTTTAAGTAATGTGAATCATATCAGGTGGTATAATGGTATGAATATCGGGGAATAAAAATTGTTTTTCGGGTTTTTCGGAGATATATTTTAATAAAT
>JANWVE010000169.1 GCA_025057675.1 Bacteroidia bacterium | reverse complement strand
GTAGCACCGTTAGCCCGTAGCACGCCGACCTTGTGGGCATGAGCGCCAGCGAAACGCCCACAAGGACACGCCCAAAACAATCAAAATTTATAGCTGCATATACATCAGTTTTCTAAATATTTGAGTACATTAGTTTAACGGATAAACCGTATTTTGAGTAAGGTCCAGCTACTGTCTTTGGCTTTTTCTATGTCCTGCCATTTTAGAATGTGCCAAAGCCCCTCATGATTGCGATGTAAAGTAAGATTGACTTGCCCCCTAAAAGTCTTAGTCAATGTAGAGTCATTATGTTGTACTTCTAAATGATAGTCAGCATTGTACTTGACTGTGTTTGAACCTACGAATTGATGCTCAACATTCTTGAACTGCAAATTATGTGGAGATAAAGGTAAAGACTTTGCATTAAGGTTTTCAAAATACGTTTTTTCATCATTTTTTGTCCATTTTTGAAAAATAAGATAATCTGAATTATCACGAACTTGTGTGGGTATAAATTCAAAGGTATCTGCGATACAACGTAAATAGTTTTGAGTATTAAGTTGCGAAATACTATTTTTGAAGTTTTGCAGTAAGATATTGTAGTCTGTGGGAGGTATCCACTGTGAATTTGGAGCGTTTTGTGATGGTGGCTCAGGGGTGCGCGTGTTAAAGCATCCTGCTAAAAGTATTGCCACGAAACTCAAATATATGTAGTTTTTACTAAAACCCTGATAGTTCATCTTTTTTCCTTAAATCTAGTGCCCCAGGTTTTTGATTAATTCGCAATTTAATAATTTTTTTGATAGACTGAAAGTTTTTATTTACATCAAAAACAGCATACTTAGGTTGATAGTTATTTTTTTCTATCCTTACACCATATCTTCGGGGCTGAGATAAAAGTAAAGTAAACTTACCTTTTTCATCAGAGTAAATGGTTTGTACAGTTTTTTGCTCTTGCAGGTCTTCTACAATAATTTTACTTATCAAAGGCTGTTCGGTTAGTTCATCTTTGATAACACCCGTAATCAATAAGCCGCCTTGTGTTTTAAATGTTTCAGGGAGTTCTACTTGATAAAGGTTCATTTTATTATTTGGATTATCACGGTTAGAGCAGAGATAAGCCTTCGTTCCTGATGGATTGAGAACAAAGTACTGGTCATCTTTTTCAGTATTGATAGGATAACCTACATTTTCAGGTTTTGACCAAGTGCCATTAGGTAATAAAACACTTTTGAATATGTCATATCCACCCATAGTTGTATGTCCATTGCTACTGAAGAATAAAGTCTTTCCATCAATGTGCAAGTAAGGGGACATTTCACTCATCTCGGTATTGATAGTACTTCCCATGTTTTTAGCTGGGGTCCATTTACCGTGTGCGTCTTTTGTGCTATACCATAAATCCGAGGGTTTAGCGTACCCTTCGGAACGTACAAAAATAATTAAATTGCCATCTGGTGAAATAGTGGGCTGGCTTTCCCAAAGCTGTGAATTAATCGCATCGGATAAGCGTTTGGGTTTTGACCAAATGCCATTTTCTAGTTTACTTTCTACAATATCACCACCTGTGTTTTCAAACCAAGTGTAATAATACATAGTTCTTCCGTCGGGAGTTAATGTGCAAGGACCTTCTTGATTTTTGGTATTGATGTTTGGGTGAATACCCACAGGTTTTGACCATGTTTGACCATTATTCGTGGATTGACTAATGTAAATATTCCCATCCCATTGCTCTGAATTAGGGTTATAGGTAGCATTTTCTCTCCTTCTGTAACTGGTAAAAAATAAAGTACTTTCATCCGCTGAGAGGATAGGACCTATGTCGTCGGTAACGTCATTTAAGGAAGTAATAGGAGTAATTTTAGCAGGAATGGGATTGTTTTTAAGTTGATTTCTTATAGTTATACTTTTGATTTCTTGCTCATTTTTTTGTTTGATATACTGAATCTGCGCTTCATTTTCTTGACTTTCTTTTGTTGTAGCATTAAAATTTTTAATTTGGGTAACCAAAGATTGATACAGGTCACAGTAGTACAATGATTTTTGGTAGTCTCCTGTTTGATGATAGCAAAATGCTAACATACGAATACAATGCCCTGTATTTACATCTGGAAAGCTATTGAGTGAGTACTCGTACATGCGTATAGATTTATCATAATTTTTTTGCATGTAATAAGCGTATCCTAAACAAGAGTAAGCCATTTTGTCTTGATTAGGGTAGTGTTGTATAGCATACTCAAACAGAGGTACTGCTTCTGAATATTGCTGTTCGTAGTATTTTTTGTATGCTTGATGATAAGCATGGGCAGACAAGCTTTGAGCGAATATCATCCAAATGCTTGAATAATAGAAAAAGATAAAAATGGAGCTCTTTCGCACGGTGCAAATATATTAAAATTTAACGTATTTTACGTGTTTGAAGGTTTTATTACTATGTAAATTAGATATTATTTCGGGCGTGTTCCTGCCCGCATGAGCATACTCAAAATGCGGGTAATGACACGCTCAAAAGGAAATCCCACTTCATAAAAATTACTTTTCAGATTTTATCACAAATCAAACGCTTATCAATCAATATTTCCTGCAACATTTACCAAATGTAGTACTAAATTAGTAAAATTATTTGTTTAATTAAGTTTATATACTTACTTTTGCGTCCCAATAGATTAAGCTATGACCAAAAGAACATACCAACCGCATAACCGCAAAAGGCGCAATAAGCACGGTTTTAGATCGCGTATGGCAGACCGCAATGGGAGAAAAATACTAAAAGCGCGCAGAGCAAAAGGTCGCTACAAGCTCACTGTAAGCTGCGAACATAGACATAAGCACTAATTGTTATTACGTAATACCTTCCATCTCTACTTGCCGTAATACAAACGTATTATGGCTTTGTGTTTTGTTATAGGGACTAAAATAATCTTTAAATATTTTACTTTTGTGTCATGCTCAATGCTTTGCCTTCTTTTATCACTATGCTTAATGCCTGTTCTGGTTTAGTAGCAATTTATGTCAATCATCCAGTTTATAGCAGTATTTTGATATTATTAGGTGGAGTTTGTGATGTATTAGATGGTACAGTAGCAAGATGGTTAGGCGTACAAAGCGAGGTTGGTAAACAGCTAGACTCACTTTCAGATGCGATTACTTTTGGTTTAGCACCTTCATACTTGGTATATCACCATGTTTTTGTGTATAGCAGTGATAGCGTGTATTTAAGTTTATTCTCTTCTATTGTTTTGCCTGTTTTTGCTATCATTCGTTTAGCTATGTTCAATGTAGATATGCGTCAGAGAGATATTTTTATAGGCCTACCCACACCTGCTATGGCTTTGTTTTTTATTGGCTTGGTAACCCATTATTACTATCAAAGTGAATGGTTAATTGAAAAAGGAGTTATGCGATTCTTGTTAAGCTTGCCTTTTTTCTTTGCCGCTATGATGATTTTACCTATCCCTATGCTTTCTTTCAAGAAAATAAACCCATATTTGATAGCCGTGATAGCAGTCAGTATGATTTTTTTATGGATTTTTCAGTGGGCAGGTCTGACCATGGCAATAATCAGTTATATTTTGCTCTCCTGCATTAAAGTTTTAATAGAAGGCTATGTGATAAATAATAAGCAAAGAAAACTTTGAGGTGTTTATGGAGTCTATTTTTTTCTTTACATAAAAATCATCTTTAAAGATTAAGTTTTCATTTCTTGGGCGTGTCCTTGTGGGCGTTTCGCTTGGCTCATGCCCACAAGGTCGGCGTGCTACGGGCTAACGGTGCTACGCCCCACCCGCCCACCCCCTGGTTATGGAGTTAAGAGCGTGGGCGAGGGGCTTTGCACCAAGCCTGACGGCTTGCCCTCCGCATGCCTCACGCAAACTGCTAGCAGACTAAGTCCACTTACACAAAGCTTTACCTTGTAAGTACCTGAAAATGAACACTAAACAAGGTAAAAATATATCTTAACCTTGTAAATCATTGAAAATCAATTGAAAATAAGGTAAAAATTCGGAAATCAAGGTAAAAGGAGGTATAAGAAGTCCGTGTATTGAACGTTTAACTTTGTACATACTTGAAAATCAATGCAAAACAAAGTAAAATAACAACATTTGAAACAAGGTAAAGAGTCTTAACCTTGTAACTATTTGATAATCAACATAAAACAAGATAAAGCAAGGATATGTATAAAAATAAGGTAAAATATCAAAAAGCGGCGTGCGTGAGGCATGCGGAGGGTGCGTGAGCAGTGCGAAGCGCAGCGCAGCACCGAAGCGATAGCGCAGCCCGTAGCACGCCGACCCGAAGCGCAGCGAGGGACACGCCCAAAAGTAAAATTATTTTTCGGACCTAATATAGAATAAATAGAAAAGAAGTAAAATTAAATTTTAATTTACGAGGTCTGAAACAAAGTATATGTTTTCAATTTCTTGCTCATCAGTGTTGTTTGTTATTTGCATCATGTATTTGACTGCATTTTTACCTTGCTCACCTATTTCTACAGTGTAATGATTAACGTATAAGTGAATGTGTTGTGCAATGACTTCGGGTTTAGTTTCTTGGGCGTGCATACGTACGAACTCTTGGCTACTCTCTGGGTAATCTAAAGCAAAAGCTACGCTTCTCCTTAAAACCCGATTGAGTTTTTGTAATATCTCTCTGGGTAGGTTTCTTTTAGCAGCAATACCACCTAATGGAATGGGATGACCTGTATTACTTTCCCAAAAATCTCCTAAGTCTATAATTTTATGTAATCCATATTCCATGTAAGTAAAACGGTTTTCATGAATAATAACCCCTGCTTCTACTTTTTCTTTTTGAACAGCAGGCATGATGTCAGAGAATACCATCGCTATATGTCGTCCTGTTTGAGGTTTGTAATCAGGTAAAGTGTGTAAATAATAATTAAGTAAAAAGTTAGCTGTTGTATATTTACCTGGGATAGCTATAATTTTAGTACTTAGTTGTTGAGGTTCAAATACTGTTTTTGCGATTACAATAGGTCCACAATGACTGCCCAAAGCACTGCCACTATCTAATAATATGTATTCGTTTTGAACAAATTTGTAAGCATAGTAGGAAAGTTTTGTAATATCTAATGAACCCTCAAAGGCACTGCGGTTAAGTGCTTCTACATCTAAAAGCACAGGGTTAAACTTTAGACCTTCTGTGTCAATTTTGTTATGTACAAGAGCGTCAAAAATGAAAGTATCATTAGGGCAAGGAGAAAAGCCGATACTAAGTTGCATAATTTACTTTTTAGTAAAGATGTATTAAATAACAAAAATAAAAGGAGTTTAATCATAATAGATGATGTATTTTGAAATTTCTTGTATCCTTGTGTAATTGATATTATTTTTTGGCATTGAGTTATTATAAATCTTATGGTCTGCATAGAGTCTATCCTTAGTAAGTATTTGAAAAATCAAAAGTGAATGAAGTAAAGATGAAGTTTGTATAAATTCCAACTTTTTTATTAGAGAAGTTTATTTTGGGCGTGTCCCTCGCTGCGCTCGGGTCGGTGCATTCTGCACTACGCTATTGCTCGGTGCTACGCTATCGCTCCGCACTGCCTTACGGCATGCGTCATGCACCTCACGCAGCTGCATTTTGATGTTTTACCTTGTTTGCATACATGCGTTTATTTTACCCTATTTGATGCTCATTTTCAGGTACTTACAAGGTTAAAATTTGAATCAGTGAACTTAGCCTAATGGTAGCTTGCGTGAGGCATGCGGAGGGCGTGCGTCAGCACGGTGCGAAGCCCCTCGCCTACGCTTTTACTCTTGCCCAGGGGGT
>JANWVE010000168.1 GCA_025057675.1 Bacteroidia bacterium | reverse complement strand
CGGAATGACGTAAATGTCCTCTATCACTCTAGCACTAAGTTTTTGAGTAACGTTTCGGTAATCCCCCTGACCTATTCTGTCGCCTTCTACGAGAACTTCCTTAACGGCTTTTCCTCCGAAGGCAATATTGCCCTCTTTGGATACTTCAAAACCGGGCATTTTTTTGATAAGATCTTCTACAGTGCGTTCATTGCCCTTCCTGTAAGCATCTGCATTAAACACAAGGGTATCTCCAATCTCTTTTATGGGGGGCTTTTCTCGTATTTCTACTACATTAAGCACAAATGCTTTCGGCTTTAGAGTAATCATACTGCCATTTTTGTACGTTCTTAGTGGAATATGTACTGTTTCATAACCAATTAAAGCACATTGCAGTATCGCATTAGTATCCGCACAGTGGATAGAAAATTTGCCCTGAATATTCGTTTGGGTAAAGGTAAGAACAGTACTGTCTTTATCGGGGAGATACGTAAAAACATTGACAAAAGCTAAAGGCTGATGCAGTGTATCTTGCAATGTACCTGTGTAGATTTGAGAAAAAGATAGCCCAGAGGTGCACAGGAGAAGAATAAAAATCACATGTACCCGCATTCTGTAAAATTAAATGAATTTATTCGTATTTTTCAATGGTGAACATTTTGTCTATGCTTACTTTCATATCTTCTAACTTGATATTTTGTTTGAGCTTGTTATCTTTCTGGTCTTCTACAAGAGAATTTTGCACCATCAGGTATTTCCATGGGCTGGGAACACCAAAACCTGTATTTAATAACCCCTGATATATTTTAATTTACTCAAACGTTAGCTCAATTGCAAATAACTCCCTCTTGGGATTAGAAACAATTTTCCATTCCTTAGTATCAAGAGGCATATTTTTTTCTTTGGATAGCTGCTCCATAGCTGGAAAAACAAAATTCCTGAAAAATTGTTCAGTTTTCTCGGCTTCTATGCTACGGGCTTGCTTAAACTCATCAAAAGTTACATACTTGCCACTAATTCTTCCACTTTCAGAAAGTTTTTCTTTCATCTCTTCAAAATAGGTTTCTTCTATCGTACATGGAAACAAAATTCTTTCAGTTTCAAAAGAAACCTGACCATCGTCGCTCTTGGCTTCTAATATAAGTCCCGGTAAACCTTGAAGTTTCCAAGGACCTACACTTACAGGTATTGCTTGTGTGTACCAAACTGTATATGTACGCCCTCTGAAAGTAGCAGTAGCTTTTTTACATAATTTATTGTGAATCAATTTTGTTTCTGAATGTAGTTGCCAAATTATTTTAGGAATGCTTTCCCTGCTGATATAAGGAGTCATCCAGAAAAAAACTCTAAAAAAACAAGAGTTTGAATTTTTATCCATATAAGTTATTTGTCCATAATCGTCCCTAAAACGTGATTTTGCATTTGGTTCTTTATCTTGCTTTCTATCATAAACAAACAGGGAACGCGTTCTGTCAAAGTATAAATAGCCTGGTTCATCGTGTATCTCATTTACGGAAGAGTTAGGTATCTTTACCCTGTATTTCACCTTCCCTGATTGGGCAGCTAAAAAAACAGGAATAATGATAGTTGTTATTACAAAAAACCTTACACATATCATATGCATCCTAAGATGACATTAAAAACATCAGCAAGGATTGTAATCGCGTCTTGTATCTCTTTACATTTTTTATTTGAAAAACTTCCCACGTAAACTATTTCTGTGTGTCCACAGATTGTCATGGATACAGAACAAGGCTTTTGCTGTACATCTTGTATGTCAGGTGCTGTCAAAGTTTCTACAGTAATGGCAGTTTGTATAGCTTGCACATTTTGTACATTGTTGCACATGGGGACATTTTCAGGGTTGCCTGCCCACACACTTACGCTCAGCAGCATAGCTGCGGCAAAAACGATAGATTTAATGAACTTTTTCATACTTGAAAATCAAAATGTAAGGTATATTCACTCTTTACTCGGCAGTGAAATTTTCCGTTCTGTCTTTAAGCCACAGAATAGCTGTTTTGCAAAACAATGCAAAGTTAAAAAAAAAAAATGTTGACATACACAAATCTTACATGTAAAATATTTTTTGCTTTTCATAAAACTCACTGATTTTCAGTAAATTATTTTTTATTCGTATTTTTCTATGGTGAACATTGGAAGCGTACTTATTTTGAGAGAATTGGGATCTGCTTTTATGTTTCCGTTTTTTACTTCTTCTTTAAGTGAAATACTGAATAAGTTATACATAAGTGCATCATTTGCTTTTCTTTCTTTTTCAAATGCTTCCAAATACTCTTTATAACTAACTACTTTACCATCAGGCAGTTCTGATAGTGTAAGTTCTTTGGTTACGTCAGCAGGTATACGAATAGATTCTACTATAAATCTTACTTGTTTATCCTCACTTTCTGCTTCCAGAATAGCTCCGGGTAAGCCTTGTAACTTCCAAGGTCCTACGCTTACAGGTATAGCGGAGGTATACCATACAGTATATTTACGCCCTCTGAATTCAGCTTCGGCTTTTTTGCATACGTAGCCAGAAATGGTTTTTACTTCATTTTTCAGTTGCCATGGAATAATGGGTATTGTCTCACTTGTCATATATACAGCACGATAAATAAACTCTCTGATATACAACGCGTTTTTACTTTTATCTATATAGTACATCTGTCCGTAATTATCCTCTTTTCTTTTGTATTTCAACTCTTTATTATATTCTGCCTTATCGTAGTTAAACAAAGATTTTTGAGAGTTGAAATATAAATATGCAGGTATATCGTAGTCTGCTATAAATTCTCCAACTACTTTACCTTCTTGCGGGGTAGCTTTGGAATACATAAACCTGTATTTGATTATACCTGTAACTTCCTGTGAATACCCAAAGTTTAAAGAAAATAACAACAGTAATGTAATAAAAAGACATTTTTTCATAAGAAAATAAAATTTTGATGATACATGTTAATAATTAATAGACTTTATGAACACAAGGTTAGATAAAATTTCTTGATTATGCAAAACAATAGACTTTATGAACACAAGGTTAAAGAAAATTTTTTATTATACAAGTCAATGATAATCAATGATTTATGAAAAATGATTTTGTTTTATGCTTTTATGTGCAACATATTGAAAATCAGCATAAAATAAAATCAAGAGTTTTACTGCAAAATTTCTGTTCATAAACTCTAATGATAATCAATGTTTTACAAAAAGTAATTTTGCTTTATTCTTTTATATGCAATATATTGAAAATCAGTATAAAACAAGGTCAAGAGTTTTACTTCAAAATTTCTGTTCATAAACTCTAATAAATATAAAGAAGAGAAGCAGTCCTTAAATAACTTTTAAGGACTGCTAACCAATACTAACAACCTACCATAGCAAGAACGTTATATACCCAGTTTTCTATTCTATCACAATCAGAACTACTTGCTACATTAACTGCAAGGGGAGGAAAATCGCCACATTTTGTGCTATGTATAACCAAAATACAAGGCACTTGCTGCACATCTTTTACTTCTGGTGCTGTCAAAGGTTCTGCGGTAATTACATTTTGGACACTGTTGCACACGGGGGCATTTTCAGGATTACCTGCCCACACACTTACGCTCAGCAGCATAGCTGCGGCAAAAACGATAGATTTAATGAACTTTTTCATAGTTGAAAATTAAAAAGTAAGGTGTATTCACTCTTTGTCCGGCAGTGAAATTTTCCGTTCTATCTTTAAGCCACAGAATGGCTGTTATGCAAAACAATGCAAAGTTAAAAAAAAAAAAAATTACATACACAAATCTTACAGGTAAAATATTTTGTGTTTTTCATAAAACTCACTGATTTTCAGTAAATTATTTTTTATTCGTGTTTTTCTATGGTGAACATTTTGAATATAGTTATCTTCATGCTTTCACGCTTCGGTAGGTCTTTTATTTTACCTTCTTTTTGTTGCTGACTTAATGCGTTAATCATAAAATTGTAACCTCCTTCCTCCCGTTTTTTTCGTTCATTTTCAAAAGTAGCTAAGTATTCCCTATACGTTAGTATAGTTCCATCAGGAATGTGAGTGATATTTAATTTGCTTTCAACATATGCAGGTATGCGAACAGATTCTGCGACAAATTTTACTTCTTTATCTTCACTTTCTGCTTCCAGAACAGCACCGGGTAAGCCCTGTAATTTCCAAGGACCCACGCTCACGGGAATAGCAGATGTGTACCATACCACATATTTCCTTCCTCTGAACTCTGCCGTAGCCTTTTTGCATGCGTATCCCAGTATCGTTTTTACTTCATTTTTAATCTGCCAGTTAATAACAGGAATGGGTTCATGCGTAATATAGGGTTTTCCATAGATAAACTCTCTGATGTAAAGTTCACCAAGAGTTTTATCAATATAGTACATTTGTCCGTGTTCATCATCTTTACGTGTATTTTGATAAGGAGTATTTCTATTATATTCAGTTTTGTCATAATCAAACAAAGACTTTTGGGTATTGAAATATAAGTAAGCAGGCAAATCAAATTCTTGTGCAGGTGAACCTATAACCGTAGCATTTTCGGGCATTTCTACTGAGTAAGAGTACCAAAACCTATATTTAATAACTCCTGACAAATTCTGGCTGTACCCATATATACAGTAAACAAGGCTGACAATAATAATAAAACATGTTTTCATCGTTGAAACAGCTATGCGCAAATATAATAACTTTTTATTTATTGTATTTTTCTATAGTAAATGCCTCTATTGATTTAATATCATTGATAATTGCTTCTTTTGGAAACTTTCCTTCTCTTTTTCCGTTCTCAATTAAGCCCATAAGCATATTTCGGGCTTGTTCTGAGTCTCTTTCGTACTCAGTTTTAATAGCCTTTAAATATTCATCAGGATAAGCTACTGCTTTGCCGTCTGGAAGTTCTGTTATGGAGAGTTCTTTTTGTACATCAGCGGGTAAGTGTACAACTTCTGCTTCAAAACTCACTTCGCCATCTTCACTCTTAGCTTCCAGAATAGCACCAGGCAACCCCTGCAATTTCCAAGGACCTACACTCGCAGGAATAGCAGGGGTGTACCAAACTATGTATTTTCTCCCTCTAAACTCAGCAGTGGCATTTTTGCAACTGAATCCTAAAATCGTTTTTACTTCATTTTTGAGTTGCCAATGTATTAGAGGAATTTTCTCCTGACTTATGTAGGGTTTGCCGTAAATAAATTCTCTAAAATGAAGCATATTCATAGTTCTATCCACTAAATACATTTGTCCGTAATCATCCCTTTTGCGTTTAGTTGGTTTGTCACCCAGTGAAGCATTTACTTCTAAAGAGTCCTCTTTACGCATGTATGCTGTTTTGTCATAGTCAAACAGAGACTTATGAGCATTAAAATATAGGTATGCGGGAATAGTACGCAATGCCATAGGTGCAGGTAAAGTAAAATTGTATTTAATTATTCCCGACAGTGTTTGTGCGGCAAGTGAAAAATATGCAGACAGCAGCAAAATGATGGTTATTTTCATAAGATAAAATATATTATCAAGAAAAATCTTTGCTGTGATAGATAACTCACAGCAAAGACATTAGAAATTAATCAGTTACAGCTAACATTGTTGTCAATAAAGGTTTGCAAAGCTATCGCCAGATGCTCACATCCAACTCCATAAACCCCGTTAAAAAGGCGATACTGACCGCAGATAAGCACATATATAATACAAGGTGTCTGCTGTACCTCTTTTACTTCGGGTGCTGTCAAAGGTTCTGCGGTAATTACATTTTGTACATTGTTGCACATGGGGACATTTTCAGGGTTGCCTGCCCACACACTTACGCTCAGCAGCATAGCTGC
>JANWVE010000167.1 GCA_025057675.1 Bacteroidia bacterium | reverse complement strand
ATTGATTTTCAGATACTTACAGGGTTAAGTTTTGTATGAGTGGACTTAGGCTACTTGCCGCTTGCGTGAGGCATGCGTAGGGCGTGCGTCAGCACGGTGCGAAGCTCCCCGCCCACGCTCTCACTCTTGCCCAGGGGGTGGGCGGGGCGCAGCACCGTTAGCCCGTAGCACGCCGACCTTGCCCACACGAGCGTAGCGAGACGTGGGTAAGGACACGCCCAAAAAACACTTAATAACTAATTTATACCTATTTTTTGTAAAAAGAAAATAGACTTAATATAAAAAACTTTCTATCAGTGTTAAAAAAACTGTGTATTTGCTATTACTTAATGGTCCTATCTCAACAATGAAAAAAAGACTTATTTTTTCATGCTGTAAAAAAGTACAATTTTTTGTATCTGCAAAAAAGAACCTTATAAAATGTCACTCATATTGATATCATCTATTTACTGTTTTATCACCTTAATTGGGGTGTGATGGCGTGTGTGTAACATATATACTCCTGCTGGCAAATCTGATATGTTGATGCTCCACTCCTGTATACCTGGAAACAGTGTTTTTGAAAGATTTTTAACTACTTGCCCTGTCATGCTATAAAAGCATAGTGTAACTTCTTTTTGCTCTTTGGTTTTGTAGCATATCCACAAAGTTTCTTGACTAGGATTTGGATATATACTGATTTTTTCATCAATTTGGTGATATATCTCAACAATATTTGAATATTCGTAGTTACCATCCTTATAAACACGTTTAATACGGTAGAAGTATCTATCTTCTTTTAATTCGTTATCTGTATAAATATATTGCTTCTGTCCAGACTCTACTCCGTAAATACGTTCAAAATGAACACGATTTGTACTTCTCTCTAAAATAAATTCTTTAACATTTTTGTTAAGATATACTACCCACTCCAATTGATTTCCTAAAGAGGATGCGTACCCTATAAGCTCTAATTTTTGGATAGGTAAAGGGGGACCGTCAGGGATACCTGCGGCGAAACCAGAAAATCCAGAGTTGAAGGTGGCTTTTACCCATCTCCCTCCCGTAACGCTACCTGTGACATTTCCAGTGCCTAAGTAATTTGTAGGTCCGTTAGCATAAGGATCAGAAGGGGTAATATTACTTATAGGACCCCCTGTTTTAGCGATATTACAGTCTGTCCATGTGTTACCCGTAGTAGTTTCCCATCCTGTAACTTCGGCAGAGGTGTAGTAAAGGGTAATGTCGTAGGTACCCGAGGGGTTGTTGTTTGTAGGTGTAATGAGATATGATTTGGAGGTTAGCCAAGTAGAAACAGGAGTATTGTAGTATGCCACAGCGCTTGTACCTGCACGATCAATGAGAACATTCGTACATCCGTAGTCATGAGTAGTGTTGTTTTCTATACATATCATAAGTTTATTAGTGGTGTTATCGTAGAAGTACACTTTAGAGTTAGGCCCTAAATACTGATCGTCGGTAGCATTAAGGGCGTCTTCTATAACAGTGGTAGTTGATGTAACTAATATATTATCAATAGCAAAAGGTGGGTTACTACCTATAGCATTGTCATTTATCCAGCGCCAGGCCAAATAAAATGAGGTATTATTGAGAAAATGTGGGAGTTGCATTGTGAAAGCAGTAGGAGTATTCTGATTAGCAAATTGTGTGGTAATCATATCGTTTGGAGTGGGCATAATAGAGAAGTTTATACCATCTAAGGAGTACAATAAATGGCCATAGTCAAAATATTCTTGGTAGGTAGGGTAGTATTCGCCCACACAACGCCACTGGAAGGATAAGGTTAAATTGTATCTGCCTACGGCATTGATGAGTGGAGTTCTGACCCGAGCATTAGATATACTTGTATTGTTGTAAGATAAGGGTCTTGTAGTAGTATTATTTGTGATGTATAAGCTGTATGTCCCTGATAATCCTCCGTTTGTACCTACAACCCATTGATTAACCCCTGCGGGTGTAATTTCGGATCCTGATGCCCATCCTGTGGGAAGTGAACCTCCACTAGCTTCAAAGTTTTCACTAAATATTACATTGATACCAAAGTTGGGTTCATAGTCGTTATCGTCAATAGTTACTGTATGAGTTTGGTTGAATGTGCCGGCTACGGCATTTGTTGCTCCAGTGATAGTATAAGTAAGAATTATAGTTTCTGCGGTTTCTATCGCCCCATCATCAAAAATGCGAATGATAAGATTTTGGTTTGAGATTCCCCCATTAGGAAATACGACACTAGGAGTAAGCAGCTGATAATCTGCAAAATTAGACGCTGTACCTGCAAGGTTAAACGTAACTGTGGCAGCGCCTGTGGGCGCACTGCTAATTCGTAAAGGTATAGTAATATCTCGATACCCTCTGCAATCTGTTGTACCACCAATGCTACTCTCCTCTGTAATACTGCTCGGTTGCGCAAAATAAATTTGTGGTAGTCCTGTAATAATAGGGTCGCATTTATCAGAGTTAAGCAATGACATTCTGCGCGGACTATTATACATCACAGTACGCATACGCGTGCGCTGATCTCGTGTAAAAATATTCATGCAAGCGTCATTAGAGTAGTCCATATAATTTTGAACCATATCTACTGACCCACAAGTAGTTACAGTAGGACAGCCATAATTTGGAGCAGAGGACTCAGGAGTGTCTGCACAGAAGTCATCTAGACCACAGCCGCCATCTCCCCATATATGTCTTAGTCCTAGCCAATGTCCTACTTCGTGGGTAGCAGTTCTTCCTTTATCGTATGGGGCAGACAAAGTGAAACCTGTACCTTTATCTGAAGAGCCAAAAAAGTTATACCCTATTACTACACCATCCGTAGCCGCACTCTGTGGTGCTGTGGATAGCCCTCCGAGATCTATTTCAGGAAACTGTGCATAACCTAGTAATCCACCGCTTAGTGCCATAACCCATATATTAAAAAATTCACTTGTATTCCAGACTGTGGCAGGTTTTATTGTACTTTCGATATAAGGCATTGTATATGGTGGTGCGGTAAAGCCCATAGAACTGCGATTGATCCTGCGGATACCTGGAGTTGTCATAGGATTTCCCATGTTATCTCGGGTAACTAAACAGAACTCAATCTGTACATCTGCACCCGCAGGATGAGTATTGTACCCAGGCGTACCAATTAAACGTCTGAAATCCTCATTTAATACAGTAATTTGGGACTGAATTTGTGCATTACTAATGTTTGACCCTGTTCCTATAGGTTCTCCGTTATGAATAACATGTACTATTGTGGGTATTCGTATCACCTCATACGTTTTACCTGTTGACATGTTTTTCTCCTGGGATTTATATTTCTCTATCAAGGGTTGCAGCCATTTCTCAAAATCGTTTAGTGTACCCATTTGTGGATTTTGTGCTCTGAGTAAGCTATCTGCCAGCATGGTACCACAACGCTTGTAATGATTAGGATATTCCTCCTGACCATACACTAGGTTGGTAGTATTCGCTACGCAATACAATAAGGCTAAGATGATAACATAACTATGTTTCATAATGAAGACTTTAAATTAATTACTGCAATAATACAACTTTACAGATAAAAAATCAATATGAGAGAACGTTGAATGTTGAATAATAAGACTTTGTGTTATTACACTACTTATTATTAGAACAGGTAAAACACAATCAGTTTCTTAATTTAAGATTACAGAGTTGTTTGGCTCAAGATAAGTTAATTTTTGGGCGTGTCCTTGCCCACGTCTCGCTATGCTCATGTGGGCAAGGTCGGCGTGCTTTGGGCTGCGCTATCGCTGCGGTGCTTCGCTGTGCTCCGCACTGCTGACGCACCCTCCGCATGCCTCACGCAGCAGAAAGTATGCTAAGCTCATTTATTCAAAACTCAACCTCGTAAGTATCTCAATATCAGAACTAAACAAGGTAAAAATGAATTTTAAATTTGTAAATCATTGAAAATCAATTGAAAATAGAGTAAAACTTGTGTATTCAGGGTTAAAGGATTATCAAAAGTCTATGTGTTCAAGGTTTAATCTTTTAAGTACTTGAAAATGAGTATAAAACAAGTGCAATTCAAACAAGGTAAAAAATTTTTTAACTTTGTAAGTGATTGATAATGAGCGTTAAAAAAGATAAAGCAAGGATATATGTACAAACAAGGTAAAACATCAAAATACAGCTTGCGTGAGGGGCATGGAGCATGCCGTAAGGCAGTGCGGAGCGTGAGCGTAGCACCGAGCGCGAGCGTAGTGCGGAATGCCCCGACCCGAGCATAAGCGAGGGACACGCCCAAAAAAATAAAAAAACCATTCCTAAAACCCTCCTAAAATACCTATTTTTGCAAGCACTATGCTGACATTATCCTATCTCAGACAATACAAAAGCGAAGTTATTGAACGCTTGAAGATTAAACATTTTTCGCAATTAGATTTAATTGACAAAGTATTAGAATTGGATGAAAAGCGCCGTCAGATACAAAAACAATCTGATGATATAAAAGCACAACAAAATCAAATTTCTAAACAAATAGGACAGCTTTTTGCACAAGGTAAAAAGCAAGAAGCCGAGCAGAAAAAAGCTGAAAGTGCTTCTCTTAAAAATCAAATCGAGGACTTAATCAAAACATTAGATAGTATTGAGCAAGCTATCCAAGATATTTTAGTTCTCATTCCTAATACGCCGCACAGTTCAGTGCCACAAGGTAAAACCGCAGAAAATAATATAATTATCAAGGAGGGCGGTAAAAAACCTATTTTATTTCCCAATCCTTTACCTCATTGGGAATTAGCTAAAAAATTAGATATTATTGACTTTGAACTAGGTGCTAAGGTGGCAGGAGCGGGCTTCCCTGTGTATAAAGGTAAAGGTGCTAAATTAGAGCGATCGTTGATTAACTTTTTTTTAGATAAAGCTACTGCCGCAGGTTACCAAGAGGTTATTCCTCCTATTGTTGTGAACAAAGAAAGTGGCTTCGGCACGGGACAACTCCCCGACAAAGATGGGCAAATGTATTACATTCCTTTGGATGAGTTGTATCTTATTCCTACGGCAGAAGTACCCATTACTAACCTTTACAGGGATACTATTATTGAGGAAAGGGATTTACCTATTAAAAACTGTGGTTATACACCATGTTTTCGTAGAGAAGCAGGTTCTTATGGGGCGCATGTACGCGGGTTAAATCGCTTGCATCAGTTTGACAAAATAGAAATTGTGCAAATTACAAAACCCGAGGACTCTTATAGTGCCTTACAGGAGATGTGTGATTATGTAGAAAGTTTATTGATTGCATTAGAATTACCCTATCGAATTGTGCTACTTTGTGGAGGAGATATGAGTTTTGCTTCTGCAAAAACGTATGACTTTGAGGTATATTCTGCGGCGCAAGATAAATGGTTAGAGGTAAGTTCAGTAAGCAATTTTGAAACGTTTCAGTCTAATCGCTTGAAGCTGCGTTATCGTAGTGCGGATAAAAAAAATGAACTTGCGCATACGCTTAATGGTAGTGCATTGGGAATGGCGCGAGTAGTAGCCGCCTTGATAGAAAATAATCAAACAGAGGATGCTCACATTCAAATTCCTGCATGTTTGCAACCGTATACTGGCTTTGAGATAATTTAAGGTAATTTAGATAATTTTTTGGGCGTGTCCCTCGCTGCGCTCGGGTCGGCGTGCTACGGGCTAACGGTGCTGCGCCCCACCTCCTGGGCAAGAGTGAGAGCGTGGGCGAGGGGCTTCGCACCGTGCTGACGCACGCCCTACGCATGCCTCACGCAAACGGCAAGTAGCCTAAGTCCACTCATACAAAACTTAACCCTGTAAGTATCTGAAAATCAATTTCAAACAAGATAAAAA
>JANWVE010000166.1 GCA_025057675.1 Bacteroidia bacterium | reverse complement strand
GAGGCATGCGAAGGGCAAGCCGTGAGGCTTGGTGCGAAGCCCCTCGCCCACACTTTCACTTTTGCCCAGGGGGTGGGCGGGTGGGGCGTAGCACCGTTAGCCCGTAGCACGCCGACCCGAAGCGTAGCGAAGGGACACGCCCAAAAAAATAATTAAAAAACAACCTTTTTATATTTTTTAATCCCCATTTTTTATGAAAAAATACACATAATCGTAAATAAAACAACAAACTTTAATCATTGAGTATCTTTGAGTCTGAATTTATAGAAGAATTAAGTCAGCATAAAATCCTTAATTTTGAAATATGCTTTGGTTTAGAAGTATATCGCTCTTCATACTGTGGGTAGTACATGTATGTATGCATGCGCAGCCCGCCCCTAATCTTTTTATACAAACACTTAAAAACCACCCTTTTTTCAAAGACAATGAAGGGGATAAATTCTCTGAAGTTTTTTTTGCACAATTAGATAGCACCCCCGAGAAAGAAGCAGTTATACAATTTTCACATGATATCGGAGAAGGATACAGAGACTATTTTATCACCATCTTAAATTACAACAATACCACTAAACAAGCTAATTTTGTTTATGGAATGAATACTCATTTAGAATTTGTAAATTCAGGTGCAGTATGGATACAAGACGTAGACGGTAATCAAAAAGATGAGATTATCGTAATCGGCGATACAGAGGGAATTACCCCCAGAAACATTTTTATCTACCAGTGGAGTAAAGACACTTTATTAGACATGATGTGGGGAGTAGATCCAGGTGTAGAATACGCCCTCACAGATTTAAACAACGATAAAAAATATGAATTAATAGCACTCTCCCAAGAGAGTGATACAAAACACATACATTTCAGTATTTTAGAACTTAATGAAGGTACATTCAAACCCAGCTTAATCCTACCCCAACATTACTTAAAAACATTCGAATACATTATACAAAATCACTTACATCATACTACACCTAATTTTTTAGAACTCATCACACTAAGCTTAAAGCAAAAAAAAATAACTCCTACTGCATCAGATAGTTTGCACAGTCATTTAGTGCAAATCTACCAAGAAAGTACCAACCCAGAGATTAAAATTGCCTGCTTGAGAGCAATGGAATGGGAAACAAACACGTATGCTTTACCTTTTTTATCCCACTTAATTAAAGATAATACACATAATATACGCACAGAAGCCTTAAAAGTATTCCAAACCGTAGCAAAACATAATTATGACAGTCTTTTGATTATACAAGTCAAAAAAGAGTTTGACCCTAAAAACTATAATGCCGATGTAGATTTTGCTTGTCAAATGGGAGCATATTTACAAGATACATTTAGCCTCCGTTTTATTCATAAACAATTACTCAATGACAGCCTGCCGTTACAAAAACGAAGAGTACTGTTGCTTGCTATTACTAAACATCTTTACTCGTATTTTGACAGCACTTTATTACGTTTATCTTTACATCATCCCGATAAAGCTGTACAAAGATTAGCAGGTACAAATTTGTTAAAACCTGATAAAGTCCCCAAGAATATACGAATTTTAGACGTTGTACCTCTTTTACAGCATCCAGACGCGGACATTCGTGCGGCCATACAAGGTGGAATAGGATACTTCAAAAACATTGCAGTAGTTCCGTACTTGATAGAAAGCTTAGATAAAGAAAGATTAGCATGGAACATTCGTCAGACTTTATTTTCACTTTATCAATTAAAGTACTATCAAATCTATGAAAAATACATAGATTTACTTAAAAAGCAACCTAACCCAGACATACGTAGGCAAATTCATGCACTTATCAGTATACATCCTAATCCAGAGGTAGTTAAATGGGGACTACAAGAAATAGCCCATGCCGAAGAACTCACTTTGTACGATAGTTTATTAGTCAAGCAA
This sequence comes from Bacteroidia bacterium, assembly GCA_025057675.1. Classification (GTDB taxonomy): domain Bacteria; phylum Bacteroidota; class Bacteroidia; order JANWVE01; family JANWVE01; genus JANWVE01. The sequence continues at coordinate 4,018 of JANWVE010000166.1, read as the reverse complement.
AAAATTTCAGGAGCGGATGAGTACCTACTCAAATACGCTAATGATACTACCGATTCAGGGCTGCGTCGTACTGCAATTCAACGGTTAAAGTATTATCCTACTGATGCAGTTAAGAATTTTGCAAAAGAGAACTATACCAAAGACACAGTTTTTGTGGTCAAAAAAGCTTTTTTAGAGATGTTTGCATTATGGAGAGACACTACTATTGTACCTGTGTTATTAAAATGGTTTAGAAAAGAAAGAAAAATACGAAGTGAAATTGCCACAGCCTTAGCTACATTGAATACTTATGCTGCTAAACAAGCTCTATTTGATAGTCTATCTGCTGAGGATAACACCTACATATTTAATGCTTTATCTTTAATAAAAAATGATGTTTTAGTACAAGATCGTGTATTTCAATATCTACAACAGACTGTATATAACATACAACAAGACAGTACAGGATTTAAAGCACTTAAATTAGAAACAAATGTGTGTAACGCACTTAGTTTTCTTGTTCAAAGAAAAGATGACCGTTTAGAAAATGTTGTGCAGATGATGTTAAATATACCTTATTTACAAGCAGGTACTCTGCAAGCACTTGGGCAAGGTCAAGATAAAAAATATCTTCCTGTTATTCAAAAGTATGTAAACCATCATAAAAGAGTTGTACGGATAGCTGCTTTAGAAGCAATAGAAAGTCTGCAATAAACCTATACAATCTTTTTTTAGATGAAGAGGTAGAGTTTGAATTTTGGTGTACTCATCGCTGCACTCGGGGAACACCCAGAAACATATATTTTATTATTTACATATACTTTAATCGTCGCATATCAAAACAATGTAAATTATTTCTAATTTAGCACAATGAAAAAAAGCATAATCTCGTTATTTATTATACTAATCTTGGCTGCATTAGGATGCAAAAAAAATAACCCCTCTTATACTGTTCTAGCATTTTTAGAAGCTGTTGATAACCAAGACTTTACAAAAGCTAAAAAATACTGCACCCAAGAAACACAAAAACTAATGGTAATTATGGAAGGAATGATGAAAATAGTACCCAAAGAGCAACTCCAAAAAGTAAAAAGAAAAGAAAATTACATCATTCTAAGGGAGGAGATAGCAGGTGATAGAGCCTTAGTAGTGTATAAAAATTCAGATAGCAATAAAGAAGAGCAAATAAAATTAAAGAAAGAAAATGGAAAATGGTTAATCAGTATGGATAAAGCTGACCTTGGAGATAAGAAAAACCCGTTTGAGGAGAATAAAAAAGAAGGAATTGATAACTAAACAAAAATTTTGTCTATATTAGCACCATGAAGGCAGTTATAGAACAAATTGAACAAAAATACGGCGCATATATTCTTTCTCATACTAAGTACGCAGGAGAGGATACCTTTTTGATTTTATCTAAAGACCTCTTGTTTTTTATGCAAGTATTAAAAGAAGAATTTCATTTTGAGGGGCTAATTGATATCACTGCTACCGATAGACTAACAGAAGAGGAACGTTTTGAACTTGCTTACAATCTTGTTTCATACAGTCAAAATATCAGAATAAGGGTTAAGACTCGTGTAGAAGAGGATAATCCTCACGTGCCTAGCTTAGTAGATATATGGAAGTCTGCGAATTGGTATGAGAGAGAAGCATACGATATGATGGGAATTATTTTTGACAATCACCCTGATTTGAGAAGAATGTTTTTGCCCGAAGATTTTATATACTTTCCTTTGCGCAAAGAGTTTCCCCTTATTGGCGTACAGGGCAGCATACCTTTACCTGAAAAAGACCCCCCTAAAGAATACAAATAATTTGTCAATAATCTTTAATTGTTTAGCGTATGAGTGAGAAAAAAACCTGTTACTCTTCTGAAGAGCTAGAAGTATTCAAAAAAATTATAATTCATAAAATAGCCTCTGCTCGTGAGGAGCTAAAAATTTATGAAGATATTTTATCTCGTGAATTGGATGCAGACTCAGATGGCACGCCATATTCTGCTCATATTGCAGATGTAGGCAGTGATGCTATGGAAAAAGAAAAAGCAAATTTAATAGTATCTCGTCAGACAAAGTTTATCAGTCATTTAGAAGCTGCCCTCAAACGCATAGAAAAAGGAGTATATGGTATTAGCAAAGACTGTAAAGATGAACCTAAAATGCTTTGCGACACCTGTCCATTGATACAAAAAGAACGTTTGATGATCGTACCTCATACACAAACTTGCGTACAAATGAAAAAGCTACGAAAGGATTAAATTCTGGTATATTGTAGTTGTAGACTCGTTATACTTTCTTGTTTCTGTATCAGCATTTAAAGTAGATAATATCGTTAAGTCTTGATTTTTAATGTTTTACGTTTGAAAAATGCTCATTTTATATCAGGTTTATTCTTTCTTTACATAAAGCAGTTATTTTCAAAGGTTAAGTTTTAATTTTTTGGGCGTGTCCTTGTGGGCGTTACGCTGCGCGTATGCCCACAAGGTCGGCGTGCTGCGGGCTAACGGTGCTGCGCCCCACCCGCCCACCCCCTGGGCAAAAGTGAAAGTGCGGGCGAGGGCTTCGCACCAAGCCTGACGGCTTGCCCTCCGCATGCCTCACGCAAAATAACCTCTTAACTCATTCATTTTCAAGTATAAACAATATTAAAATTTTACCCTGTTTCTATCCTTCATATCTTGTTTATTATCAAGCATATACAAGGTAAAGCCCTATTTTGTAAAGTTAATCGCATAAACTTGTATTTTTACTTTATGAACAGAGTATTTTTTCCTTATGGGGTGAGCAATTTTGAAGAAATAATCCGTGAAGGGTTTGTATTTGTGGATAAAACACCATTTATTGAAAAGTTAGAGTACAGTAAAGAAAAACGGGTTTCTTTTTTACGCCCGCGTAAGTTTGGTAAAAGTTTATGGTTATCCGTTTTAGAACATTATTATGACATTAACCGAGCTAATAAATTTGAGTATCTTTTTGGTAAGTATTACATTGGTAAAAATCCCACCCCCTTACGCAACCAATACAGAATTTTACGCTTTGATTTTAGCGGAATAGATACCAGTAACAAAGAAAGAGCAAAAAGAGGGTTTAATTTCTCTGTACAAAGTAGTTTAGACAATTTTCAAGTGCGTTATCATATTTTTGAGGAAAGAGTAGTAGAGTATATTCGTTCTGCTATTGATGCAGAAGAAAAAATGAAACGTTTTTTTGACCACTATCCCAAAGACAAACCGATTTACATTCTTTTTGATGAATACGACCATTTTACGAATGATATTCTCTACCGCAGTTTGAACGAATTTGTAGATAGTGTATCTAAACAAGGATATATTCGCAAGTTTTATGAGGTTATCAAAAGTAGTACGCAGCAAGGTGTAGTGGATAGGGTATTTATCACAGGGGTATCCCCTTTAACCTTGGATGCGCTAACCAGTGGCTTTAACATCCTTTCTGACCTTACTCATAGCCTTGAATTTGAAACCATGCTCGGCTTTACAGAAAATGAAGTACAAGACCTAATTGCTCTGACCGTACAAGATACAACCCAACAAAATATAATCCTTCAAGAAATGAAAGAATGGTACAATGGATATAGATTTAACAAAAAATCTACTGAGCATATTTACAACTCTGATATGGTGCTATACTATCTCAAGGCACTTTCTCAAACCCAAGAACCCCCTGAAAAACTATTAGATGATAACATTGCCCCTGATTATGGTAAATTAAGACAAATGTTTCAAGTAGTCAATTTGAATAAAAATCAAGAGGTGTTAGAAAAAGTATTACAAAACGGGTATGTGGATGCTGAACTGATTACTTTATTTAACTTTGAAAAAGGTTTTACTCAAACTGATTTTGTTAATTTTTTAGCCTATCTTGGTAACCTAACTATTGGGGGCGTAGATGAGATTACAGGTAGAGTTCATTTCAAAATACCGAACAAAGTAATTGCGGAATTATATTGGAAATACTATGCTGATACGTTAAACCAAATTCCTGAACTACAAGCCCAAAGCGAAGCAATAGACCAAGCC
>JANWVE010000165.1 GCA_025057675.1 Bacteroidia bacterium | reverse complement strand
GTGCGTGAGCAGTGCGAAGCACCGAAGCGATAGCGCAGCCCGCAGCACGCCGACCCGAGCGCAGCGAGGGACACGCCTAAAAAAGTAAAATTATTTTTTAGAGTTGATATATTTTTTTGGCGTGTGATTATGGGCATTTTGCAGACGCTCGTACAAGCAAGGACACATCCAAAAAAATTAAAATATTCTCCTTTTGTGTAAATTTCTGTCATATATCTGTTCTGTTAATCATGTTTTTTTACGCAGAGGTTATAACATACTTAATTTTGTTACATGAACACAGAAATTATACGTTTAGAACAGATTTCACGTAAGTACCAAATGGGTAGTGAAATTATCCATGCCCTACGCAGCATAACCTTATCTATCTACAAAAATGAATATGTAGCTTTTATGGGTGCATCAGGTTCAGGAAAATCTACCTTAATGAACATACTAGGCTGTTTGGATACGCCCAGCGCAGGTAAATACTTTTTAGATGGTATAGACGTAAGTAATATGAAAGATAAAGAATTAGCAGCCGTACGAAATAAAAAAATTGGTTTTGTATTTCAGACATTTAATCTACTACCTCGTTCCACAGCATTAGAAAATGTAGCTATGCCATTAGTATATGCAGGTATCTATAAGTCTGAGCGTATAAAACGAGCAAAAGCAGTTTTAGAAAGTGTAGGCTTAGGCGATAGATTGCATCACAAACCTAACGAACTTTCAGGCGGACAACGACAAAGAGTAGCTATTGCACGCGCGTTAGTCAATCACCCTTCTATCATTCTTGCCGATGAACCCACAGGTAATCTAGATAGCAAAACTTCATACGAAATTATGAACCTCTTCAACCAACTTCATCAAGAAGGTAATACAATTATTTTAGTTACACACGAGGAAGATATTGCCCAATATGCTCAACGCATCATACGCATAAAAGATGGTAACGTAGAATCTGATATCGCAAAAATAGAATGTAATATTACAGCAAACAATTAAAAATAGCTTACCTTTGTCTTGCAGTATATGACCGAACTCGTCAAGGCAATCTTTGTTTGTATTTTATTTAGTTCTTTTGCTCAGGCACAGAAATCAGAAAAATCTCCCAAATTATATTTAGAAACATATATCCAAAAGAATAAAGACAAAAAAGTCATATTAGAATACCAATATATCAAAGATGAATACAAAAAACCCTTATACCATGGTATTTACAGGCGATGGGATAGCACGGGAAGTTACTTATTAGTTAGCGGTAAATACATATACGGAAATAAAGACTCACTATGGGTAGAATACTACACAGAAAATCACCCTAAATACGAGTCTTTCTATCAAAATAATGTAAAACATGGCTATTCCAAAGAATACAGTGAAAGCGGTATCCTAAAAGAGGAAGGTAACTACAAACACGGTAAAAAAGAGGGAATATTCAAGTTTTACTATCCTGATGGTAAAATTCATGAGGTTATTACATTTAGTGAAGATAAAATGCACGGACAATTTCAACGCTTTTACCCTAATGGCAATATAGCGGTTACAGGAAATTATTATTATGACCAAAAAACAGGACTTTGGGAGTATTTTTATGAAAATGGTAATTTAGAGTCCCAAGAAAATTATCTTGGTGGGCTTTTACATGGCGAGTACTTTGCTTATCACGCAAATAAACAACTCAAAACAGAGGGATTTTATTATACTGGTCAGAAAGATGGCAGATGGCTATCTTTTCAACCTAATGGGCTGCGAGATATGGTAGCCGCTTACAAACAAGGTAAAGTAATGTATGAGTCCAAAGTAGAAATTTGTCAGGTCAAAACCGAAAATCTTGTTGCACAATTTGAATGTATCATAAATCCTAAAACAAATGAACATATTCCTGTAGGCAAATATAGTGCTTTTTGGGATGAAAACTTCAAAAAAATCAAATCCTCGGGATACTTTAATTTACAAGGTTTAGAAACAGGAATATGGCGATATTATCACAAAAATGGTGCTATTAGTGCTATCGGCAAGTATGTAGATGGCAAAGAGGATAGCATTTGGGTAGAGTTTGATGAAAATGGTCTGACAAAATCTCGTGGAAGATACGAAAAAGGGGAAAAAGTGGGCATCTGGTTAGAAAATTTTGTAGAGCAGGGCGAGTACATCAATGGTAAAAGGCAAGGAATATGGCAAGAAGGAAATGCATCAGGTAAATATCTAGATGATGAAAAAGAAGGTCTGTGGATATACAGAGATAGTATTGGAAAAATTATAGCTAAAGGCGAGTTCAAAAAAGGTGAGAAAGTAGGATTGTGGCAGGAAAGAAATTTGATAGGCTGGTATGAAGAAGGCGTTAAACAAGGAATATGGAAGGTTATAAAGGACTCTTGTTTTGATTATTATGGTACGTATTCAGAGGGCAAAAAAAATGGTATTTGGAAAGAAGAGGGTCCTAACTGGCAAAATATGCAAACCACGCAAATAGGAATGTATGAAGAGGGTTTCAAGCAAGGTAAATGGAAAGTGTATGAAAAAAATTCAGGAACTTTAATTTGGGAGGGTTATTTTGAAAATAACGATTTAGATGGAACTTGTACTGCTTATTCACTTAAAAAATACCCTATCTACAAAGCTACTTATGAAAAAAATAAAGTTACTAAGGTAATTCTATACAGCGATAAAGTAAAAGGACAGGTAGTTCAAACCTTGAAGCAGTTTCCACCTCCCAAGGGTAAAAGTTCGGAAGAGTATTACTGGGGTAGAGAATATAAGTGGTGATACAAGTGTTTATATCAATTTCACCTAATTTTTATATTGATGGTTCATTTTACTTTTTTGGGCGTGTCCTTGCCCACGTCTTGCTGCGCTCGTGTGGGCAAGGTCGGCGTGCTACGGGCTAACGGTGCGAAGCCCCACCCCTTGAGCAAGGGCGTGGGGCTTCGCACCAAGCCTGACGGCTTGCCCTCCGCATGCCTCACGCAGAACATTCTGCAAGTATCTTAAACCATCTATACTCTGTTTAATCTTGTAAGTAATTCAAAATAATACAAAAATAATAGAGTTTATGAACAGAAATTTTATAGCAAAACTCTTGACTTTATTTTATGCTGATTTTCAACATGTTGCATATAAAAGTATAAAACAAAACTCTTTTCTTATAAAACATTGATTATCATTGTTTTGCATAATTAAGAAATTTTATCTAACCTTGTGTTCATAAAGTTTAATATAAAATAAAACTATGCATAAAATTAAGATAAAAACCTCAAAATACAGGGCTAAATGCGTGAGGGGCATGGAGCAAGGGCGTTAGCCCTGTGCGAAACGAAGTGTAGCACCGCAGCGAAGCGCAGTGCGGAATGCACCGGCCCGAGCGCCAGCGAGGGACACGCCCAAAAAAGTAAAATTATTTTTTAGACTTGATATAAAATATCAAAGTAAGTCTATATATTCAAGGTTTAATCTTGTACATACTTCAAAATCAATACAAAAAATCAATACAAAACAAAATAAAAGTAGTCTATGAAAACAAGATTAAAGACCTAAACCTTGTAAGTATTTGATAATCAACCTTAAACAAGGTAAAACAAAAGTGGATGTACAAATTAAGGTAGAGATATAGCTTGCGCGAGGGCTATGGGGTATGTCTTCGGGCAGTACGGAGCGGTAGAGGGTCATGTGGCGCGGCAACCTTGCTGCGCATGAGTGCAGTGAGGATAAATAAGATGTGCAAAGAAAAGTCTTAATACTTTTCTGGTGAGTGCGAAGACGTCCAAAAGCCTGATTTTTAACAAAACCAAGTCTTGTAACTCACTCAATATCAATACTGATTTGTGAAAAAAGATTTTGGTTTTGCCCTTTTTGGACATTCTTGTATTCAAAGCGCGTAGTAGCATGTTCCCCTTATAGGGGACCTCTCAAAGAAGACTGAAAACTACTCCGACTCTTCATCAAATACCTCTTCCTCCCATTCATCTTCCTCATAAGTTTCCTCTTCATAATCATAGTCATACTCTTCATAGTCCTCTTCATAACCATCTTCGTTTTCTTCTTCAAAGTTTTCTTCTTCGTCAGGTTCTATTCTAACAGGCATAGGTTTTATCTGTTAAATTTGCTGCTAATTTACACAAATAATTTTTTAATACAAAACCTATCTAAAACTTAGTTTATCTTTTTGTGGTACAAATATTTGTTGTCCAATTTTTAGTTACCAAGCATTTTTTTGGCGTCTACCCACTCATCAAATTGCTCATTAGTGAGTAAGTTGAGTTCAAGAGCGGCTTCCCGCAGTGTTTTGTTTTCTTTGTGTGCCTTTTTAGCAATTTTAGCAGCATTTTCGTAGCCAATATGCGGATTAAGTGCAGTAACTAACATTAGCGAATTTTCTAAGTGTTTTTGTATCATCGGATAGTTAGGTTCAATTCCTATGGCACAGTGTTTATTGAAACTGTCGCACGCATCACCGATAAGTTTGGCAGATACAAGAATATTATAGATAATTACAGGCTTGAACACGTTGAGTTCAAAATGTCCATTCATTCCGCCCACTGTGATAGCAGTATCATTTCCTATTACCTGTGCGCAGACCATAGTCATAGCTTCAGCTTGTGTAGGATTAACTTTACCAGGCATGATAGATGAACCAGGTTCATTTTCAGGAATGAGAATCTCTGCAAAGCCACTACGGGGTCCAGAAGCTAATAAACGAATATCGTTTGCAATTTTCATCAATGCAACCGCTGTAGTTTTGAAAGCCCCTGAGAGTTCAACAAGGGCATCATGGCTGGCTAAGGCTTCAAACTTATTTTCTGCGGTCTTAAAGGGTAGCCCTGTAATTTCTGCTATCTTTTGGGCAACTTTTTCTGCATATCCTTTTGGTGCATTTAACCCGGTACCCACAGCCGTTCCTCCTAACGCTAATTCGGATACATGTAATAAAGCTTTCTCAATAGCTCGGATAGCATGATCAAGTTGAGATACGTATCCTGAAAATTCTTGTCCTAAGGTGAGGGGGGTAGCGTCCATCAGATGTGTTCGTCCTATTTTAACTACATCTTTAAAAGCTTGAGATTTCTGGGCTAATGTATCTCGAAGTGCTTTTATCATGGGTATAGTGTATTGTACTGTTATCTGGTAAGCAGAGATATGCATAGCCGTAGGATATGTATCATTAGAACTTTGAGATCTATTGACATCATCATTAGGATGTAAAATTTTTTTCTCATCTGTGAGCTTACCTCCTGCAAGTACGTGTGCTCGGTTAGCAATCACTTCATTGACGTTCATATTAGTCTGAGTTCCCGAACCTGTTTGCCATATTACCAAAGGAAACTCCTCGTCAAGTTTGCCTTCTATTATTTCATCGCATACTTGGCTAATCCATTCCATTTTTTCTTTGGAGAGTACACCACATTCGTAATTCGTTATGGCGGCTGCCTTTTTAAGAATACCAAAAGCATAAATAACCTCTTTGGGCACGCGGTGTCCAAGAGATAGGCCAATAGTGAAATTTTGGGTAGAGCGTTGAGTTTGTGCTCCCCAGTACCTGTGTGCAGGAACTTGCACAGGTCCCATGGTATCCTTTTCAACACGATATTCCATAGATTATTAAAGTATAAATTTCTGTCCAAATATACTTTTTTTTATTCATGTGGAGAAGTTAGTACAGGTTATATGCGGTTTTTATGTAAAAAAGTGTATAAGGTTAGTGTTATTAAGTCTATTTTTTCTTTATGTGAAAAGTCATCTTTGAGGATTGAGTTGTAATTTTTTGGGCGTGTCCTTGCTTGCGTTTTGCTGCGCTCATGCAAGCAAGGTCGGCGTGCTACGGGCTACGCTAACGCTTCGGTGCCGCGCTTCGCTCCGCACTGCTCACGCACCCTCCGCATGCCTCACGCAGTAGCCTTTGGATGTTTTACATTGTTTTTAGACATATTTTTGCTTTACTTTGTTTAATCCTGATTATCAAATACTTACAAAGTTAAACTTTTTTACCTTCTTTGAAATACTTTGATTTTATTTTGTTTTATATTCATTTAC
>JANWVE010000164.1 GCA_025057675.1 Bacteroidia bacterium | reverse complement strand
GGGCGTTAGCCCAGTGCGTAGCGCAGCGTAGCACCGAAGCGATAGCGTAGCCCGTAGCACGCCGACCTTGTGGGCATACGCGCAGCGTAACGCCCACAAGGGCACGCCCAAAAAATTAAAACTGAACCTTTGAGAAGCCCCCTTTTGTAAGGTGTAAAGCAGACCTAATTTATAAACCAAATAAAAAAACAGCAGAGATATCTTGAGGTTAGAGTATAACCAAAAGTTTCTGTTTGGATGTTTTTTAAGGTCCGTATTTGTCAGGGGGCATATTCATGATAAAATACGTACTGATACGGATATAATGCTTCACAGTTATCCGTATACTTACAGTATAGTTAAATACGTTATGAGAGGTTTTATATTTTTAACCGCTTTTTTTGTGCATGTTTATGTTGTCTTTGCACAGGGCAGCCAAGATGCACAAAACAAATTAGCCAAAATTGACCGTTTGTTTTTCATAGAAAACAAAGGACAATGGCATGATGATGTATTGTACTTGTGCCGCATGGGCGGTTTGGATGCATGGATTACTAAATACGGCGTAAATTACACGTTCTACAAAATTGAACGGGATAAAACCGCAGAGTTCAGCCGTGCCGATATGCCCAAAAGCAAATTTGACCATGACCCTGAAAATGAGATTTTACTTGGGCACAGGGTACTGTTTGAACTGGAAAACCACAACCCCAATCCTGTACGGGAAGGTAAAATGCAGTTAGAAGGCTATTACAATTACTTCATTGGCAACGATGAAACAAAACACGCTACCTATGTAGGGCTTTACAAAGAAGCCGTAGTTAAAAACGTGTACGAGGGCATAGACATAAGGTATTATTTTGACAAAGGCAATTTGCGGTATGACTTTGTAGTACAGCCTTACGCAGATATTTCGCAGATTAAGTTTAAGTTAAGAGGGCAGTACAGTGCCTACACGAAAGGAGAAAGCCAGTTATGCTTTGCTACCCGTTTTGGGGAAATAGCTATGGCGGATTTATATACGTACCAAGGTAGCCATACTATACAAAGTAAATTCATCAAAAACAATGATTTTTGGCAGATTAGCTTAGACATCTATGACAGAAGCAAAGCATTAGTAATTGACCCACTGATTTATTCTACATATATTGGGGGAAGTAATTCGGATCTGGGCGAGTGCATCGCCGTAGATGGCAGTGGCAGTGCGTATGTAACGGGTAGGACTACATCAACCAATTACGATATTACTGCAGGTGCGTTCCAAACGACAAATGCAGGAAGTTGGGATGTTTTTGTTACAAAGTTGAATGCGTCAGGAAGCGGCTTGGTGTATTCTACTTATATTGGAGGAAGTTATCAAGACAGAGGTTATAGCATAGCCGTAGATGGCAGTGGCTGTGCGTATGTAACAGGTTATACTCAATCATTCGACTACGATGTTACCGCAGGAGCGTTCAAAACGACAAAGGCAGGAGGAGGAACTTACGATGTTTTTGTAACAAAGCTGAATGCGTTAGGAAGCGTCTTAGTGTATTCTACGTATATTGGGGGAGTTAGTGATGATATAGGTTATAGCATTGCTGTGGATGGCAGTGAATGTGCGTATGTAACAGGTGAAACATGGTCAACCGGTTACCATGTTACCACAGGGGCGTTCCAAACAACACATGGAGGAGGAACTCATGATGTTTTTGTAACGAAGTTGAATGCGTCGGGAAGTGGCTTGGTGTATTCTACGTATATTGGGGGAAGTAGTAGTGATTATGGCAGAGGCATCGCTGTGGATGGCAGTGGCAGTGCGTATGTAACGGGTTTTACTGGTTCAACCAATTACGATGTTACCGCAGGGGCGTTTCAAACGACGAATGGGGGAGGATGGGATGTTTTTGTAACGAAGTTGAATGCGTCGGGGAGTAGCTTGGTTTATTCTACGTATATTGGGGGAAGTAGTAGTGATTATGGTAGAGGCATCGCTGTGGATGGCAGTGGCAGTGCGTATGTAACGGGTTTTACTGTGTCAACCGATTACGATGTTACCACAGGGGCGTTTCAAACGACGTTTGGGGGAGGAACTTGGGATGTTTTTGTAACGAAGTTGAATGCGTCGGGAAGTGGTTTGGTGTATTCTACGTATATTGGGGGAAGTAGTGATGATTGGGGCTATGGCATCGTCGTAGATGGCAGTGGTAGTGCGTATGTAACGGGATATACACAATCAACCGATTACGATGTTACCCCAGGGGCGTTTCAAACAACGAATGGGGGAGGTAGGGATGCATTTGTAACGCAGTTGAATGCGTCGGGAAGTGGCTTGGTCTATTCTACGTATATTGGAGGAAGTGGGAATGATGAGGGCTATGGCATTGCTGTAGATGGCAGTGGCAGTGTGTATATAACGGGTTATACACAATCACCCGACTATGATGTTACCGCAGGGGCGTTTCAAACGACGCTCGGAGGAACTGTTAATGTTTTTGTTACGAAACTCTTTCCTGATGCTTTACCTATTCAAGAACTTCACGTGCAGGGAGCATATACAAAAAGCAGTATAGAACTCACTTGGCAAAGTAGCATACAAGAACCTATACAACATTTTGTAGTAGAAAAGTGGCAAAATAACACTTGGCAAGGTATAGCCCAAGTAAATAGCAGCACAAGCACTTATCAAGATAAAGAGGGTGTATATGCAGGGGCTACGCTTATGTATCGCATACGGGCGGTAAATAAAGATGGACAGAGTTATTACTCTAATGTGGCTACGGTAACTGTACCTGAACAGAATAAAACCTTTATTTTGTACCCCAATCCTGTGCAGAATTATGTGGTAATAGAAAATTACACGAATACGGTTCAAGAGTATGAATTGAGTGATATTACAGGTAAAGTGATGCAGGTTTATACGTTACCGCAAGGCAAAAACACAGTAGAGATAAGTCTGCCAAAGGGGATGTATTTTATTCGGGAGCGAAAACAGGGTAAAACAGAAAAGTTTGCAGTGGAATAACAAAATAAAAAAGCCTTGCAAGTACTTGCAAGGCTTTTTGCGTGAGGCATGCGGAGGGTGCGTGAGCAGTGCGAAGCGCAGCGAAGCACCGAAGCAATAGCGTAGCCCGCAGCACGCCGACCCGAAGCGCAGCGAGGGACACGCCCAAAAAGAATAAAATACACTTGATAAAATCATATTTTTTATTTTTGTACTAGTGATTTACTTACTTTTGGCAAAAAATTAGAACAAAGAAAAAAACTATGAAAAAGTTAATAGTAGTATTAAGTCTCCTTTGTGCTATTAATACCCTGATAGCACAACAAAGCAAAATTACAAACGCTGGTATCCATATCAATAATGGAGAATTTGAAGACGCTCTCAAAGATATTAACGAAGCCCTGGCTAATGAGTCTACTAAAAATGACCCCAAAGCATATTTCTACAAAATCCGAGCTTTGATGGGCATAGCTAATAACCCTAAACTATCTAATAAATATCCTAATGCAGGCGAGGAAGCTTATCAAGCCTACAAAAAATGCGTCGAAACAGATACTAAGGGAAAATATAAAGATGACCTAAGACAATACGTAACACAAATCTCATTGGTTCTATTCAACAGCGCACTAACCGAAATGAAAGAAAAAAAATATACCCCCGCCAAAGAAAAACTCAAAAAAGTTGTAGACATAAACCCCCTAGATGTCAAAAACCCGTTTTGTTTACAATACTATGCCATACTCGGACAAGCCGCGTACTTTGATGGAGATTTAACATTAGCAAAAGCTACTCTATCTCAATTAGTAGAAAAAAGTGCCGAAGACCCTACCGCTTACTTGACCTTGGCAAATATCTATAACCAAGAAAAAAACTTTGACCAAGCATTGTCTATTTTACAAAAAGGTAAATCCGTCAATGATGGGCTTATTGCTAAAATTAATAAAAGCATTGACAGTGTAAAAGCAACCAAAGGATTTAATGAAAAAAATCCTACCTACAAATTCTTAAAAGATGGTTTAGATGCCTGCATTGCGAATAAAGTACGTATGCGGAACGAAGAGTTCAATATTTACATTCGTCAGGGTACAATTGACCAAAAAATGAACGAACTCAAACAAGAAGTAGACAAAGACCCTAATGATGTTGCTCTCCGCTATCTATATGGTAAAGTTTCTGAACCCAAAAATAAAGATAATGCAGAAATCAGTGCTTTCAAAACAGCTATTGAACAGTACAAAAAAGTAATAGAACTTAATCCTACCTACTTTGACGCACTGTATGACTTAGGTGCTATTTATCTGCGAGAAGGCAAACGCTTACACGATATCGCAGAGGAAACTTTTCTTAAAGATAAAGCCAAATCCGAAGAGTTAGAAAAAAGTTCGAAAGAACATTTTAACATTGCATTAGGATATTTAGAAAGAGCTAATGAGATTCAACCCCGTAACCCTGACTTAATTAACGCGCTCCGCAGCTTGTATATCAACAATGGACAAATGGAAAAAGCTAGCTTGGTAAAATGCCGTATCGATCCTAACTGTACTGATCGCGTATATTCGCGAAAACAATTAGAAAATATGCTTGTAGGTAAAAAGAGAGAAGTTATGACGCAAGAAATTGGTAATCCTAAAGATCCCGCTGGAAAGAAAAATGCTGATGGAACTGTATCTGTGTTTTATGAGCGTATCAGCTACGACGGAGATAACTTCAAAAACCCCGATGCTACTATGGAAGTAGTCTTTGACGGAGTAAAAATTAAAGAACTTAAATTCCAACAATAACTTCATAAAGACAAGGTAAATCCAAGCTTAATTGCGTGAGGCATGCGAAGGGCGTGCGTCAGCACGGTGCGTAGCACCGAAGCGAAGCGCAGCCCGCAGCACGCCGACCCGAAGCGCAGCGAAGGGACACGCCCAAAATAATACAAACCATGAAGGAAATATTCCAACAACGCTTGCTAAACTGGTTTGAACAAAATAAAAGAAATCTCCCTTGGCGAAATACTCAAAATCCTTACTTTATTTGGTTATCCGAAGTTATCTTGCAACAAACCCGCGTAGCCCAAGGATTACCTTACTACCTCAAATTTATAGAAAAATATCCTACCATTCAAGATTTAGCCAAAGCCCCCGAAGATGAAGTCATGAAACTATGGCAAGGATTAGGATACTACTCTCGTGCTAAAAACATGCACTATACAGCTAAATATCTGACAGAAATACATCAAGGACAGTTCCCTACAAGTTTTGAAGAAATTAAACAACTCAAAGGGGTAGGTCAATATACCGCAGCGGCTATAGCTTCTTTTGCCTTTAATCAACCTGTAGCCGTCGTAGATGGTAATGTACAACGAGTATTAGCCCGATGGCTCGGAATTAACACAGATATCAAAAACAAAAAAATTTTTCAGTCCCATGCTGATGCATTATTAAACTTCGAAAAACCCGCTGCACACAACCAAGCTATGATGGAATTTGGAGCTGTGCAGTGCGTTCCTCAAAATCCTGACTGTGCATCCTGCATCATGCAGGATATATGCTATGCCTATAAAAATGACCTTGTTAGAGAACTACCCATCAGAGTAAAAAAGCCATTTAAGCCTGAAAAAAAAGCGTATTTTTATTACATTGAGAATGAAGAGCATCAGATTCTTATCCGAAAGCGCCCTAATAAAGGAATATGGGCAAATTTATATGAAATTCCGAACACTCTCAACACTGAACTTGATTTAACTTTACCCGCTCAATATCTCGAAAAAGGATACTTAAAGCATATTTTTACGCATTTTATTTTGCACATTACTTGGTTACACTACAAAATACAAAAGCAAGATATTGTATTATCTCAAAATTATGAATGGGTTGAGATTGATAAAACAGACGATTTTGCGTATCCTGTTCCTGTGCAAAAGATTATAACTACCATTCGGAATAAAAAAGGACTTTTTTGAGATTACAAGGCAAGGTTTAGATTTTGATTAGATTTTTTGGGCGTGTCCCTCGCTGCGCTCGGGTCGGCGTGCTACGGGCTGCGCTATCGCTTCGGTGCTTCGCT
>JANWVE010000163.1 GCA_025057675.1 Bacteroidia bacterium | reverse complement strand
CACCGTTAGCCCGTAGCACGCCGACCTTGTGGGCATACGCGCAGCGTAACGCCCACAAGGACACGCCCAAAAAAACAATTAAAATTTTTAACCTTTGAGTATTCTACCTCGTGCAAAAGAAAAATAAACCAACCTAATCTAAAAGATTTATACCTTTACATTGCGAATAATTTTAATACGTCCGCGCCCGTGATAAGAGTGATACTCAGGTGCATACATGGCTTCTGCACCTATCGGCGGAAGGACAAAACTACCCACAGTAACCGCACGCAACATATAATAAAACGTCTTCGTATTTGATACATTAGTATATAGTAGCAATCTATCATCCCGAATATCCATGTAGTCAGGTTCTGTGTACCCTTCTATTTTTAGGTTCGGTAAATCTTTTAACCTTGGATTTTCTATCTCAAAGCCCGCAGGTATCAAATCTGATATGGCTAGGTTGGGAATCGACCTTCGTTCCAGAGCAGAAACGGTAATTTTACATATTATGACTTCGTTCTGAATAAATTTGTTGTCCTTAATTTCTTTACCTGTACGGTCATAAAAAGTTCTACGAACCTGCAATCCTGCATCCTCATTACTTGGTGGCGTATATGCTATTCCTTCGGTACTCCAGAAATAGTATAAGCTACCAGAACCTTGTGTAGTAATGGTTATATTATTCGTTTTAAGCGATATTGATAGATCCTTACCTGTAAAATTATAAGTATTTGTACCATCTTTAATGATGGCAGTGGAGCTGTGTCCGCCCTGTATTTTGGCTAATTTACCCAATCCTATACAGACAAAAGCACGCTCTTGGGTGTTCCAATACATTTGATTTTGATCTTCATCAAATCTGCGAATAAGAGCAGGTATAGCTGGATGCGCAGGGTTGATTTCTGCTAAGACAGATAATACAATTGCATCCGCACGAACGCTAGAGTCGAAATTTTCAGAGAGATTTTTGTCCGTTTTTTCAAAATCAAATTTATCGGAAAGCAAGTATTGAATGGCATCACGTTGGCGAGTAAGCGCAAAAGCGCCTGCCAAGAGATATTTCATATCTTTACTCAATAGCTCGGGATGGCTTTTGTAATAACTCATACTTGAATAGTCGGGCTGATTAGCTAGAGCTAATACATATAAGCCGTAAATAATTTCTTTATGAGCAATTTTTTTAATTACTCGCTGCGATGTTTGGTTTGCTGCGGACGTGTTAGATGTATAGGTAGCATACTCATAGGTACTATTTTTAGCAGACCGCTGAGCTATATATGATAAGGCATTCTGCAATACTTTTTTATCTACCGAGTAACCTGCCTTTTGTGCTTCTAACAAGAAGTGGGTGGCATACACAGTTCCCCACCAGTTTCTTTCCGATCCTCCTTGCCAATAAGTAAAATCTCCATTTATCAGCTGCATACTCTCTATTTTTTGGATACCTTGTTTAATGTAATGGCTTACAGGTTCATTTTTAAGCTCATCACTGCAAGTGGCGCGAGCTATCTCCTCTGCATAAAGCATTGCAAAGAGTTTAGAAGTGGTTTGTTCTAAACAACCATGTGGGTATCCTATCAAATACTTGATATGCTGCGCAAATTTAAGAGCAGGAAACTTACTGATAGTCAATCTAGAACGCTGTGTACTAGGGATATAATTGTTGGGAATAGCAATGTTCTCAACAGATTGACTTTTAACTTGACCTGAACCTGTTTGTACGTACAAAGGACTCGCTGGCCGCACACTGATTTCTGTAACATCAATGGTTTTTTTACCA
The DNA here is from genome assembly GCA_025057675.1 of Bacteroidia bacterium. Lineage (GTDB taxonomy): Bacteria > Bacteroidota > Bacteroidia > JANWVE01 > JANWVE01 > JANWVE01. The sequence goes on along the minus strand of JANWVE010000163.1, from coordinate 4,380 downwards.
TTGTACTGCGTGGTTACAATGATTTTAGCTGGACCTACTTGCTGGATAGCTGTGGCGTTAAATTTAACAGCATTCTCCTGATTAGGCGATAAAGAAGTACTTTGAGTACTATTAGAGATAATTTTTATAGGTCCTTCTGTACTGATGGACACCGTTGCATTTATATTTGAACGGGTAGTATTGTACACAGATACAGGAATCTCTATGGTATCTTGGGGTGCCATAAAGCGAGGTATACCAGGAGTAGTTACAACTTCATCAGCAACGATCATTTGACTTTGTCCTGCCCCCATTTGTTTATCTGCGTATGCTACCGCCATCAAGCGAATTTGTCCATTAAAATTAGGTATAGGTACTTTTATCTTGGCTACACCGTCTTTGGCGTGTATAATACCGCTCCAAACGGATACAGGCTTGAAACGTGTTACTAAAAATGGATTTTTACGTGCTTCACTAAAACGGGCTTTTTCATCAAATTCCTCATTTGCACCTCCATATCCCGATTGATTAGGTAGCGGAATAGCAGGCTTTTTATTTACTTCGTTCAACATCAACTTATACAGGTCAAAACTTTCTACATTGAGTTTTTTTCTACTGTAAAAAGCTTGATATGGGTCTGGAGCCTGGAACTTTTTAATTTGACAAATACCCTCATCTACTGCAGATAATGTAACAAATACAGGTTTGGTGCTATTTGTTTGTATGCTAACCTCATAGGTTTTATTAGGCTGAACTTTCTTAGGGGCAACAACCTGTACATTAAGTTTATTCTTTGGGTTTTCTATTGTTAGGTTCTGATATCCGTGTGCTACATAAAATACACTTTGGTTAATTGCCTGAGCCGTTGTAAATAAAGTAGCAGATATATACACATTAGGTAAGTATTCACTTGATAGAGGAATAGAAATATCAGCCGTTTTGTTTTTTGTGCTAATATAATAATGTTCAAATACTTTCTCTCTCTCTATGCTAACTAAAATTTTACCATCAAATGGGGTTCTGAATAGAATTTTGGCGTTTTCATTGGGCTGATAGACTTTTTTATCCGTAATAATATCAATCTTTCCCTCTCTATTTATCTTGAATGAGTTGGCAGTAGTAGTTTGCCAGTCGTAGACATAAAAAATGGTACTAACGTAATTTTGTGTTTCATCTAACGCACTTAAACGAATCTCGTACTCTCCTGCTCGGTCAGGAATAACGTTAAAACTAAAAGGACCGTTACCTACTGTAATAATCTCCCTTTTAACTAAAGTCTCTTTTTTCTCACTTTGATAATCATAGTAACCAGCGGTTGACTGACGATACACATTATGCCACTCATAACGTATGAGTCTAGCCTCTACCTGCATACCTGTTTTTATTTTATCCTCGGGTGAAACAACTACTGCTTGCAACGGAATGAGACTTCCCGTGCTGTAATATGAATACATATTTTTTTGAATCCCTATATAGTACTCTTGAGGATAAAAAGTGAAAGAATTTACTTGTGTGTTTGGACGGTTAGTTACATCAAAAACAGTGGTAATAACTTTACCCTGTAAAACAGCAGGAACACGAGATAATTTAGGGAATCTATATTCATAGACCGTTTTACCTTCATTATCCAAAGTACCTGTCTTATAAGTGTGGGTAGGAATATTTTCTTTTTCAACCTTAGCATAAAAATTGAAATCAGGATAGGTTTTACTGGTAAATTTTTGAGGCTTATAGACAATTTCTATTTCATAATTTTTCTCTGCCGCAGGAGGTCCGAACATATTTAAAGCCTGAACTTCCAGCTTTAATTCCTGCTGAGGCTTGAACACCTCTTGATTTATCACACTATTTATTTTGATTTTATCAGGGACAAACTCCTCTACAAAAAATACGTACTTATCTAATAAATCTTGGTTTTCTGTGAATAATTCTGCTGTATAATTACCTGTGCGGGCATAATCAGGAATGGAAACGGACGCTTCAAAACTCCCCTGCTCATTAAGTATTTTACGAATTGTAGCCAGCTTTTTATTCTGTGAGTCAAAGATACAAAGTATGACAGGGATATCTTTAACTACGTTCATCTTTTTATCTCGTATAATTCCAGAAAAGTGAGCTGTCTCACCGGGTCTGTATAAATTACGCTCCGCGTAAAGATAAGTGTCATACTCATGATGAATATTCTCTCTACCCCCTACATCAAAACGCGCATTATCTATGTATGTCTGATCTAAGTCCATAAAATTAAAGTCCTTGCCGTTCTCGGCTAATATCATTTTTGGCGACCTGCCTTCATTAACTTCGCTAAAATTCTCAAAAACAACTACACCTTCAGAGTTAGTTGTACCTTGTAAAATCGTTTGATTATATTCGTCAATAACACTTATTTTAGTGTTAGCCACAGGTGTATTGTCTTTCATAGAATGAGCAAAACACACCATTTGATTTTTAGATTGTTTAACTATCAAGCCTATATTGGAAAATAAAATAATCTTGCGCTTAGCATTCCAGCGTTCAACACTATTGCGTACAGAGAGTACATAAATACCCTCAAAACGTTGTTGTAAAGCTTTTTCAAGATTAACGACAATAGTATGTATTTTGTTTTTGGTTGCTTGGGTGCTGTATCTCTCTGTGTAAATCACTTTACCATAATCTCCTACATAAGGAGTGTGGTCAGTGTCATATTCTGCTTCGTCATAGTAAATAAGTTCGTATTGTTCGTTATCCTCGTCATAGGTATATCCTTTTCCATATTTGCGGTAGTATCTGCCATGCAGATATGCCCATACGTTGTTTTTATATACTTCGGTAACTTCTACTTCAATCTCGGGTGTATTTACCACTTTAATTTCTATATTTTTTAACCCATCACGGAGGAGATAATTACCCGTAGGATTAGCAAATTCTACGCTTGGTTTTAGGTTGGCGATAGAGATTTTTTCTGTTTTGTCTTTATCTAGCCTGCCACCATATAAGCCTTTCAAACCTGCCTTTATGACAACGTTATATTCTGTACTAGGTTGAAAATTACCTTCTAACCGAGTAAGATTATCCTCGCAAAATATAGTATAATTTACCTTGGGAGTAAAGCTGATATAGTTTTGTAGATTATTAGGGTCAATAGCTTGATTAGAGCGAATTTCAACCCATGCGGTTTTATCGTCTATTCCTGCAGATATATTTTCTATTTCAAGGTCTTCTTTTGAAGCTAAATATCCTTTGAATACTCTTTCTTTTTTGACGCTAATACTTTTATTTTCTAAATAAGCGGGTAACCCCTTTTTTATGTATATCTTGAACTCCTGTTCCTCATTTTTACGCTGAATATCTCCTATGGCTATCGAGATGATAGGAGAGGGTTTATCCGTCAGAATTTGATAGTTTTCTATAATTTTACCATCTTGCTTGATAAGTAGATACTCTTTTATTTTTAAAGGGTCTACGGGGTAAGAAAAATACACTTTTGCCTGTGCAGCAACCATAAAATCTGTATTTTTAAGACTGTTCCAGAAAAACTCTGCGTTAAGCACGTCAAAGTAAGGGGAGTGAAAACTAAATTCTTTTTTACCTCTCAAAGTAAGATTAGTGCCCTCTGTAATTTTGGAATTCAGTTTAGCCACGTATTTAGTAGCAGGCAATAAAGGTGTTTCTGGGGAGAAAACTAATTTATCTCTTTGAACCCATTTAAACTTACCTATAATTTTGGGTTCAAATGTTACGTATTCTACATCAGACCACTGACCTATTTTTTCAATAGGTGCTATTTCTTTATCAAATTCAAAGACATAGAGATGAAAATCTTTGATTTCTTGTTCATTAGCGCTGAAGTTGCGCAGCTTAACGCTATTTCGCGAGGAGGTACAAGAAAAAAATAATACTGAAAGGGTGAAAAGGCTAATAAGCCTAAGAATATGCTGTATCATACATTAAAAGTATTTGTCGTAAAGGTACAAAAAATATCAGTTAAATGTTTAGAAATAAGTTAAATTTTTGGGCGTGTCCTTGCCCACGTCTTGCTGCGCTCGTGTGGGCAAGGTCGGCGTGCTACGGGCTACGCTATCGCTTCGGTGCTTCGCTTTGCTGCGCACTGCTCACGCACCCTCCGCATGCCTCACGCAAGCTGCTTTTTGATATTTTACCTCATTTGTACATATACCTTTGCTTTACCTTGTTTTAGATTGATTATCAAGTATTTACAAAGTTAAAATTTTTTACCTTGTTTTAACTTCGCTTATTTTATCTTGTTTTGTATTCATTTTCAATTACTTACAAGATTAAACCTTGAATATATGGACTTTTTACAACACTTTAACCCTGAATATTCAAGTTTTATCTTGTTTAACATTGATTTTCAATAATTTACAAATTTAAAATTGACTTTTACCTTGTTTAGTTGTG
>JANWVE010000162.1 GCA_025057675.1 Bacteroidia bacterium | reverse complement strand
TAATCAAAACTAAACAAGGTAAAACAAGAGTATGCATGAAAAAAAAGTAAAACATCTAAACGCTGCTGCGTGAGGCATGCGGAGGGCGTGCGTCAGCACGGTGCGAAGCACAGCGAAGCACCGAAGCAATAGCGCAGCCCGTAGCACGCCGACCCGAAGCGCAGCGAGGGGGCACGCCCGAAAGGTCAGAAATAAATAAGCGTACCCCTGAACTGCTTTTACCTTACTTCAAGCTGCTAGCTACTTCTTTTGCAACTGCTTCTAAAACAGAGGTTTCAGCTTCATCTAACTTACCTTTTTTAAGATTTTCTAATACATTACTATGCTCATTTTTCAAGCGGAATATGAACTGTGCTTCAAATTCTTTAATTTTTTCCACAGGGACAACATCAAGCAGACCTTTGGTAGCCACGTAGATAGCAGCAATCTGCTCCTCCACAGGTACAGGGTTATACTGTGGCTGTTTGAGTAGTTCTACAGCCCTCTTTCCTCTTTCTAACCGCATCCGAGTGGTAGCATCTAAGTCTGAACCAAACTTAGCAAATGCCTCTAACTCACGATACTGTGCCAGGTCTAATTTGAGCGTACCCGCAACCTTTTTCATGGATTTAATTTGAGCGTTGCCACCTACCCGAGATACTGATATACCCACGTTGATAGCAGGGCGTATACCTGAATTAAATAAACCACTTTCTAAAAATATCTGTCCGTCTGTGATAGAAATAACGTTCGTAGGAATGTACGCAGAAACGTCGCCCCCTTGGGTTTCAATAATAGGTAAAGCAGTAAGTGAGCCTCCACCTTTAACCAAAGGTTTTAGGGGTTCAGGTAAGTCGTTCATTTTGCGAGCTACTTCTACATTGTCGTTAATACGGGCTGCACGCTCTAACAAGCGGCTATGAAGATAGAATACATCTCCAGGATAGGCTTCACGTCCAGGAGGGCGTTTGAGTAACAAAGAAATTTCACGATATGCCACGGCTTGTTTAGATAAGTCGTCATAAATAGCAAGTGCGTGTCTGCCTGTATCGCGGAAGTACTCCCCAATAGTAGCGCCCGCAAAAGGAGCAATAAATTGCAATGGTGCTGGGTCAGATGCTGTAGCCACTACAACAATAGTGTTTTTCATTGCGTCATGCTTTTCTAATACGCGCACAATTTGTGCTACTGTACTACCTTTTTGTCCTGTGGCAACATAAATGTTGATAACTCCTTCATTAAGTTTATTTTGATTGATGATTGTGTCAATAGCAACGGCTGTTTTACCTGTTTGTCTATCACCGATAATCAGTTCCCTTTGACCCTTTCCTATCGGGATCATTGCGTCAATTGCTTTGATACCTGTTTGTAGGGGTTCTTTTACGGGTTGTCTGTAAATTACTCCTGGTGCTTTTCTTTCGAGCGGAAGTTCTATCAGATTTCCCGTAATAGGACCTTTTCCGTCAATAGGTTCGCCGAGCGGGTTGATTACTCTGCCTAAAAGCCCCTCACCCACAGGGATGGAAGCAATTTTTTTTGTTCGTTTTGCGGTATCTCCTTCTTTAATGCCTTCTGAAGTACCAAATAACACGGCACCTACATTGTCCTCTTCAAGGTTAAGTGCCATACCTTTTACTCCATTAGAGAACTCTATAAGCTCCCCAGCTTGGACTTGTGTTAAGCCGAATATGCGAGCAATTCCATCCCCAACTTGTAGAACAACTCCAATTTCTTCCAATTCTGCGTCTGTTTTTACGCCTGCGAGTTGGCTGCGTAGAATTGCGGATACTTCATCTGGTCTGACTTCTGCCATAATTCCTTAAATTTTTGCAAATATAAAATGAAAGTTTGATACACACACAAAATAAATATGTATTTTACCAACGTTAAATTGACACTAATCAAATAATTTTTTCTTTTTGTTTTTTTGGGCGTGTCCCTCGCTGCGCTCGGGTCGGGCTACTGCGCACTACGCTATCGCTTCGGTGCTACGCTAACGCTCCGCACTGCCTAACGGCATGCTCCGTATCCCTCACGCAGCTGTATTTTGATGCTTTACCTCGTTTTTATACATATCCTTGCTTTACCTTGTTTAAGGTTAATTATCAAGTAAAATTTTTTACTTTGTTTGAAATGCTGTTACTTTACCTTGTTTTAGCTTGATTTTCAAGCATATACAAGGTTAAACCCTCTTCTTTCCTCATTTACTTTTCATTTTCAGATACTTACAAGGTTAAAGTTTGAATAATTGGACTTAGTCTAGTAGCAGCTTGCGTGAGGCATGCGGAGGGCGTGCGTTAGCACGGTGCGAAGCCCCTCGTTTACCTTTTTACTCTTGCCCAGGGGGTGGGGCGCAGCACCGTCAGCCCGTAGCACGCCGACCTTGCACGCATGAGCGCAGCGAAACGCGTGCAAGGACACGCCCAAAAAAACACTAAAAATCAGGATATACTTTACACCATCTATCACAAAAAATACTTGCAAATGCTATTTCCACACTTAAAATAAAACCTGCTCAAGGTTATGCTCAACACATTTAAATAAATACTTACTTTTGCAAGTTATGAGCATTTTAGTAGTAGGTTCAGTAGCTTTCGACGCCATTGAAACCCCTTTCGGTAAAACAGATAAAATCATTGGTGGTGCGGCTACGTACATAGCTATAGTTAGCAGCTATTTTTGCAAACAAGTGTACTTGGTCAGCGTTGCAGGCGGAGATTTTCCTGCGTCTACCATTGAGGACTTTAAGCAAAGAAACATCAATGTAGATGGTTTAGAAATAAAAGAAAATGAAAAATCCCTTTTTTGGTCAGGGAGATATCACCAAGACATGAATACACGCGATACTCTTATCACAGAGCTTAACGTACTTGCGCACTTTGAACCTAAAATCCTACCCGTTCACCAACAAGCAGACTTTGTAATGTTAGGCAATTTATCCCCTGATGTTCAGAGAAGCGTTCTACAAAAACTTCAAAAGCGCCCTAAACTCATAGTTATGGATACTATGAACTTTTGGATGGAAGTAGCCCGTAGCAGCTTATTAGAAACACTCAAACTCACAGATGTTCTGGTCATCAATGATGAAGAGGCACGCCAATTAAGCAGTGTTAAAAACTTAAAACAAGCAGCACAAGTTATTTTGAAATTAGGTCCTAAAGTTTTAGTTATTAAGAAGGGAGAGCATGGTGCGATGCTTTTTACTAAAACAGGTCAGTTTTTCAATACTCCTGCGTTACTTTTAGACCGTGTTGTAGACCCTACAGGTGCAGGTGATTGTTTTGCCGCAGGTTTTATCAGCTATTTATCTCAACAGATGTATATCTCATTTGAGTCTATGAAGCATGCAGTTTTATATGGCAACGTTATGGCAAGTTTTTGTGTAGAGGAGTTCGGTCCTAATGGAATTATGCATCTAACCCAAGATAAAATACAAGAAAGATATAATAATTTAGTCAAGTCCATAAAAATAGATTAGAGTTTATGAACAGAAATTTTTTGTATTAAGCCTAATCAGTAATTTCACGAAAGCAAGTTTATTTTATGGGCGTGTCCCTCGCTGCGCTCGGGTCGGGCTACTCCGCACTACGCTGACGCTCGGTGCTACGCTGCGCTTCGCACTGCCTAACGGCATGCTGCGTATCCCTCACGCAAGCAGCCTTTGGATGTTTTACCTCGTTTTTATACATATCCTTGCTTTACCTTGTTTAGAGTTGATTATCAAATACTTACAAATTTAAAATTTCTCAATTTGTTTCAGTTACACTCATTTTATCTTATATTGTATTGATTTTCAATCACGTATAAGATTAAACCTTGAATAGCTAGACTTTTCATAACTCTTTTAACCCCTTATACGAAGGTTTTACTTTGTTCTATATTCATTTTCAATTATTTACAAGGTAAAAATTGAATTTTATCTTGTTTAATGTTCATTTTCAAGTACTTACAAGGTTAATTTTTGAATAGGTAGCAATAGCATACTTGCCGCGTTCTTGCGTGAGGCATGCGGAGGGTGCATTAGCAGTGCGGAGCGAAGCGCGGCACCGAAGCGATAGCGCAGCCCGCAGCACGCCGACCTTGTGAGCATACGCACAGCGTAACGCCCACAAGGACACGCCCAAAAAATAATAATAATGTATTACAATCAATCTGTTTTTGTTGAAAATAAAATTGATACATAATCATTGATATTGGTCATATACTTTGTGCATGTACAAAACATAGATTTTATTTTTACCTCATGAAAAAACTTATTCTACTAAGTATCGTGCTTTTTAGTTTTCTTTGGAGTATAGCACAAAAAACTTATTCATTAGAGCAATGTATCCAACAGGCTATAGAGAATAATTTACAGGTTAAACAAAGTAAAAACGCAGAGAAGCTACAAGAGAATATCTTTTTTCAAAGTAAAGCTAACTTCGCACCAAACCTTAACGCTAATACAAGCGTAGCTCGCGCGTGGGGTAGAAATCAAGATCCTAGTACTTTTCAACTTATTGAAACCCAATCGGATTTTATTCAGAGCGGTATTAGTAGCAACATCATTTTGTTCAATGGACTGAGCAATCATTACACATTAGAAAAAAATAAATTAGACCTTGTTACTTCAAGAATTACCACAGAAAAGGTCAAAAATAACATTTCTCTTAATGTTGCTCTTCTGTTTATTCAAGTAATTTTAGACAAAGAGCAAATCAAAATAGCCGAGCAGAACGTTAAACTAGATGAAGCAAGATTAGTTCGGACACAAAAATTATATGAAAAAGGAACTCTTACAGAAGGAGAAATACTCAATTTACAGGCGCAACTAGCTACTAATAAACTTAACCTACAAACTTTACAAAATCAACTCAAAAAGGATAAACTACTACTCCTACAAGCAATGGATATGCCTGCTAACGAGGAGTTTGAAGTTATAGCCCCTGAGATAAACGAATTTAACTTTATTTTACCCGACCTTCAAAACATTTATGATTACGCATTACAAAACATGCCCGAGATAAAAGAGCAACAAAATCGGCTGAAAAGCAGCCAACTTAATGTAAAAATTACTAAGGCAAATTACTATCCCATTTTGTCTTTTTCAGGAAATATCAATGCAAGAGCTACCTTTTTCAAACCTTACGAGGTAACTACTTTTGATTTTAACACCTACCAATTTGTCAACAAACGTATAGCTCCCGATGATTTTTTTACACAGTATAATCGCAATTTAGGTAAAACATTGGGCTTAACCTTACAAGTGCCTATATTTAATCGGTTCAATGTGCGCACTAATGTATCTAATGCACAATTAGACGTACTTAACCAAGAATTGCAGTTAAAAATAGTACAAAATCAGCTCATAAAAGACATTCAACAAGCATACATTGATGTACAAAATGCACAACAAAGATATTATAGCCTTTTAGAACAACTCAAAGCTTTGGAGAAAGCATACGAATTTGCACAAAAACGTTTTGAAGCAGGGGCTATTCAGAGTGTAGATTTACTTACTACGCAGAATAACTTACAGAGAACTCAGTCTGAACTTACTCAAGCTAAATATAACCTTATTTTCAGAGCTAAAATTTTGGACTTTTATCAAGGTAAACCTATACGCCTGTGATAAAAATTTGGTAGGTTTTATCTTTTTGCTCAACTTTGCTAAGCATGAAAAAAGTTCAAGTCAGGGAGTGTGCTAATTTGCCCATAAACGCAGACATTTTATACGACATTATATTGGATATCACGAAGTATTATCAATGGTGGCCCTCAAAAATAGAGTTAAACATACTTCGTTTAACGCCCAATTTCATTAATTCTGAATTAGAAGTCAGACCGCCCACGTTGGGTACTAATTTTTGCTTTCGTATTATCGAGGCGATACCGCACCAAAAAATTGTATTTGAGTATTTTGAAGGTATACAACAGGGTAAAGGTACATGGACATTTATCCCTGTAGATAACATCCAGACTACGGTTTGTTATGAGGTAGATGTGATTGCCAAAGGGTTGATGGTCAATTTTGTATCTGTGGAAGAGTTGATTCGCATACAACAGAAGTTTATACAGGATTTATTTAGTGGCATAAAGCGATACAAAAATTTGGGATAGGATTGGTGAGATTAGAAACATATTCGAGCTTATAAGTCTAAAAAATAATTTTATTTTTGGGCGTGTCCCTTCGCTGCGCTTCGGGTCGGGCTACTACGCACTACGCTCAC
>JANWVE010000161.1 GCA_025057675.1 Bacteroidia bacterium | reverse complement strand
TAGAGATGTTCAAAAAAATCTGATGCAGTTTTATGATGTATAGCGTTAGAAGTACGGGAATAAATGTCAAATGAAATGTTAAAATCTTGAAAAGCCTTTTTAATAACTGCATGATATTTATCTACTACTTCTTGAGGCGTAATACCTTCTTTTTGGGCGCGCAAGGTAATCGGAACACCATGCTCATCTGAACCGCATATAAAGAGTACATCCTGCTGGTTTAATCTTTTGTAGCGTACAAAAATATCGGCAGGTAAATAAACACCTGCTAAATGTCCAATGTGCACGGGTCCGTTAGTATAAGGTAGTGCCGCGGTAACTGTAATAGGTCTATTTTTCGCCATTATAGTGCAAAAAAAGAAAATTTATAGAGATTTGCCAAAGTCAATATAAAAGGTATTTTTCAGGTTGTTTCTGATGATACAAAAAACTGTGCTTTCCACATTTATAAAAAAATGTAATGTCTTAGCTTTACTGTTTCTCAACTTCAAGTACAGTATGTGGTCCTAGGCAGTACTTATGCAATGTATATATACATACTTTACAACAATATGGCTTGACTGTGATTTCTATATCAAGTCTATTTTCTTTTTACAAAAAATAGGCATGAATTAGTTATTAAGTGTTTTTTGGGCGTGTCATTGTGGGTATTTCACTGGCGCTCATGCCCACAATGACACGCCCAAAAAAATTAAAACTTAACCTTTAAAAAATTACGCTGATTACTCTTCACGCAAGTAAAAAATAGACTAAAAGCAAGTTTATATTGCACTTTGAAGTTTATTTTTGTGTTCAAAAAATAGATATGAATAAAACCCTTAACCTTCTTCATCAATCTTTGACAAACTACCAAAGACGGTTAACCCGCGTAGTACACATTGGCGATATCCCATTAGGAGGTAATTATCCCATTCGCGTACAATCCATGACCACCACAGACACAATGGATACCAAAGCTACCGTTGAACAATGTATCCGTATGATTGAAGCAGGATGTGAATACGTGCGCATCACTGCACCAAGCATAAAAGAAGCCGAAAACCTTAAAAATATCAAGGCTGAACTAAAAAAAAGAGGTTATCGCACCCCTTTGATTGCAGACATTCACTTTACACCTAACGCTGCCGAATTAGCCGCACGAATCGTAGAAAAAGTACGGATTAACCCTGGTAACTACGCCGACAAAAAAAAATTCCAAGTTATAGAATACACAGATAGTGAATATCAAGCAGAGATAGAGCGTATTTATGAGCGTTTTTCACCATTAGTCAAAATATGTAAAGAGTATGGCACAGCTATGCGCATAGGTACAAACCACGGTTCTTTATCCGATAGAATTTTAAGCAGGTACGGAGACACCCCCGAAGGAATGGTAGAGTCCGCCTTAGAATTTCTGCGCATCTGCGTTGACCACAACTATCACAATGTCGTTCTTTCTATGAAAGCCAGCAATACCTGGGTAATGATACAAGCCTATCGCTTGTTAGTCAAACGTATAGATGAATTAGGATGGAACTATCCTTTACACTTAGGCGTAACCGAAGCAGGTGATGGCGAAGACGGTAGATTAAAATCCGCAGTAGGCATAGGAACGCTGCTCGCCGAAGGACTAGGAGATACTATCCGAGTTTCCTTAACCGAAGACCCTGAATTTGAAATGCCTGTAGCTCAAAAACTTGTTCAATACGCCCAATCTCTACAACAAAGTCCTCCAATTAAGCCCATACCTGAATACACTACCTCATACCTCATAAACCCTTACGCATATAACCGCAGAAAAACAAACGAATTAGAAAATATTGGAAATACAAATGTCCCCCGTGTCATTGCGGATGTATCTACATGTACGTTAGATTACACCTACATGACTGAACTAGGTTACACTTACAACGTTGAGTCAGACAAATGGACTGCTTCAGATACAGCAGTAGATTATATCTACCTTGGACAAAAGCCAATTACGTTTAGTCCACCTACGGCAGCCAAGTTTATTTATGACTATCTTACGTGGCGGAGGCTCAAACAAGAAAACAGTTTTCCACTTCTACAATGGAACGAATTCCTATCCCTTAACACTCCTTTACCCTTCATCAGCACTCCTGATGAATACAGTATCCCCATAGCCCCTTTGAAAAATACTGTCTTTTTTTTACTCATACAAGATTGTACGATATTTTGGAACGATAATTATACATCACTTTTAGAAAAGTATCCCAATGCTGTTTTGATATTCAATGATACCTCTAACCATTATGCGCGGTACTATCACCGCGTTGTCCACAAACTGATGGAAATAAAACTACTTAATCCTGTCATTTTTGCCTATCATCATCATTTAGGTCAAGATAAGGAAGTTTATCAAGTAAAAATAGGCAGCGAACTCGGAGCTTTATTAGCAGATGGATTATGTGACGGCATATTTATGCAAGGTCAGATTAGCGTTCAAAGCGTAAAAACAACATTTAATGTCCTTCAAGCTGCACGAACACGAATAACTAAAACCGAGTATATTTCTTGTCCTTCGTGTGGTAGAACGCTATTCAACCTTCAAGAAGTAACCGCTAAAATCAGGGCAAAAACAGAACACTTGAAAGGAGTAAAAATTGCTGTCATGGGCTGTATAGTAAACGGACCTGGTGAGATGGCAGACGCTGATTATGGATACGTAGGCACAGGAATCGGTGTAGTGTCTCTCTGGCGAGGTAAAGAAATTGTCAAAAAAGGGGTACTAGAAAAAGACGCTCTGGACGAACTGATTAATCTAATTAAAGAAGATGGTAGATGGCAAGAACCCAGTTTGTACAATTAAAAAATTTGCTATAACTTTGTGGGACTTATGCCAAAAACAATGGAGCCCACTAGCACTAATCCAATAGAACAGAAGCTCATTCACTTAGCCTATTTACAAGCAATAGATACAAAAATTTACGAAATACAAAAAATTCGTGGAGACTTACCCAATGAAGTTAAAGATTTAGAAGACGAGCTTATCGGATTAGAAAATCGTTTTAGAAAGATAGAAGAGAACTTACATAATCTTCAAAACGAGGTTAAAAATTATGAAATTACTATAAAAGAATGTAAAGCAAAAATCGAAAAGTACACAAAACAGCAAAATAACGTCAAAAATAACAGAGAATTTGATGCACTCAGTAAAGAGATTGACTTACAGAAATTAGAAATCGAAGTTTGCGAAAAGCATATTAAAGACCGTAAAATTCCCATAGAAGAAAGTAAAAAACAGTTAGACGACACAAAGAAAATGATTTCTGCTAAGAAGTCAGAGCTAAATACTAAAAAGTCAGAGTTAAATCAAATTTTAGAGAGCACCCGTAAAGAGGAAGAGCATTATTTAAAACTACGCCAGAAAGCAGAGAGCAAGGTAGAAACTCGCTTGTTAAACGGATACAAGCGTATACGCGAAAATATGCGTAACGGGCTAGTTGTAGTGCCAATACAACGCGAATCTTGTGGTGGATGCTTTAATGCTGTACCTCCACAGCGCCGTACAGAAGTCCGTTTAATGAAACAAATCATATTTTGTGAACACTGCGGACGCATATTAGTAGATGAAACTTTAATGCAAAGCATCGTGGTTCAATAAAATTTTTTTATTTCGCAGCATGGGTAATCTAAAAGAAATTCGTAATAGAATTAAAGCAGTTAAAAGCACGCAGCAAATTACCAAGGCAATGAAAATGGTAGCTGCTTCAAAATTCAAAAAAGCCCAAGATAGCATAACACAAATACGCCCATACGTAAATAAGCTACAAGAAATACTGACCAATTTATCCCAAAATGCGGATGCCGTGGAAGGAAGTCCCTACTTAGTCCAACGCCCTGTAAATAAGGTTCTACTTGTGGTTATCACTGCGGACAGAGGGCTATGCGGTGCATTCAACTCCTCAATCATTAAACTTACTTTACAGATTATTCAAGAGAAATACAAGATACAATATGAGAAAGGTAATTTACATTTGGTATGCGTGGGAAAAAAAGGCAATGACTATTTTACCCGCAGGAATTACAAAGTTGTAGGACAATACCCTGGAATTTTTCAAAAGATATCTTTTGATACCGCGATACCTATTGTTGACAAAATCATGGAAGACTTTGCCGCAGAAAAATACGACTTAGTTGAGATTGTGTATAATCAATTTAAGAATGTGATTACACAGCTTCGTATATCAGAAACTTTTCTACCCATTCAGGCAGAGCAGATATTAACGCAAAATACCAGCAAACCAAAAGCAAATACAGACTATATTTTTGAACCTTCTCCAGAAACGATTATCAAGGATTTGATACCTAAATCGCTCAAAATAAGGTTTTACAAAGCACTTTTGGACTCTAATGCCGCAGAACAAGCTTCTCGTATGACCGCTATGGACACAGCCACAGAAAATGCCGCAGAGTTGCTTTACCAGCTTAATCTAAACTATAACCGTGCAAGGCAAGCGTCTATTACAACTGAGCTCACAGAGATTGTTAGTGGTGCAGAAGCCCTCGCCGCAGGCGAATAGATGAAACTTCCAAAAAGCTAACTAAAAACAGCACCTCCAAATACAAATAAAACTCTTATACTTTGGCAAGCAGGAACACGCCTAGAAATCATCAAATTATTTAATAATAAGAGATTTTATCTCGGGCGTGTCCCTTCGCTGCGCTTCGGGTCGGCGTGCTATGGGCTTCGCTATCGCTTCGGTGCTACGCTTCGCTACGCACCGTGCTGACGCACGCCCTCCGCATGCCTCACGCAAACGGTATTTTGATGTTTTACCTTGTTTTTATACATGTTCTCGCTTTATCTTGTTTGATGTTGATTATCAAACAACTATAAGGTTAAATTTTTTTACCTTGTTCGAGTCGCATTCGTTTTTACCTTGTTTTAGATTGATTTTCAAGTATATACAAGGTTAAACCTTGAATACATGGACTTTTAGTAATCCATTAGCCTTAAATACCGAAGTTTTATCTTGTTTTGTATTGATTTTTAGCATTTTTACGGGATTAAAATGTATTTTTACCTTGTTGAGTTTTGATTTTCAGTTACTTACAAAGTTGAGTTTCAAATAAGTGAGATTAGCATACATGCTTCTTGCGTGAGGCATGCGAAGGGCAAGCCGTCAGGCTTGGTGCGAAGCCCCTTGCCCAGGGGGTGGGGCGTAGCACCGTTAGCCCGTAGCACGCCGACCTTGTGGGCATACGCGCAGCGTATGCGCCCACAAGGACACGCCAAGAAAGTAAATTTGCTTCAATAAGAAATCGCTTATCATACTCATGAGCCCCTTTTATCTCTTAATTTGAACAAGAGATAAATTCCGCTCATACACATCTAAAGTACCTCCACTCGTTCCCACACAGTTTCCGTATAGTTCTAATCGGTAGTAATAGGTGATACCCGTACTCAGACTCATATCTGCATGAGTAACAGAAACACTGGTGTTAAAAGATAATGTACCACTTGATACCCCATTAGGAAACCGAAGCCCACATATTCCACTACCATAAGTACAGATAGTCGAGCCTATTGTAAATCCAGGATCCTCTGCTCTGCGAAGAACTAAAAAGTAACCTGCTAAGCTTAATGTTCCTGTAAAAGTAGTGTTATTGACAATTCTAGCAAAACCTGTTACTAATACTCCACTGTTATTAACTCCACTACCATCTTGAATAGTTACAGAAATAGTTGTGCCTGTGATAGGTGCGGCTACTGCATTAAACGGAATGGCTTGAATGACACTAGAAGTGCCTCCTTGAACCTCTTGGTTGATAAAATCTCCTTCAAAGCGGATATCTCCAAGTACATGTAATCGATGTGCGGGGGTGGCTGTACCTATACCTGTGTTACCTTGTATAATAGCACCGTTAGCAGGTGCAGGTAAACCGGTATAGCCGCTCCCTACCGATAAGTTACCGTTAATTGTTAGTCTATTAACAGGTGTTGCCGTGCCTATTCCTACGTTTTGTGTATAAGCACTTACAAAAATAAAAACAAAAAGAAAAATAAACCGTTGCTTCATAGTAAGTGTGATTTATGATTTATATAATTAGCCGCAATCTAATAAATGAAAATCATTTTGTCAACAGGTAATAGTCATTTAACTTTACTTTGTTACTTTTTAGCACGAATAATCCCGCTTTACATTTCTAAGGCGTGTCCCTTCGCTGCGCTCGGGTCGGCGTGCTGCGGGCTGCGCTATCGCTTCGGTGCTTCGCTGCGCTCCGCAC
>JANWVE010000160.1 GCA_025057675.1 Bacteroidia bacterium | reverse complement strand
CAGCAGGAATTAGAGACACTAATTTCTTGGAATTTTCATGTCCATAAGTCTAAAACCTCTTTCCATTGAGTATAAAAAGCTTTTTACTTAGATTTATTATCTTTGTGATATGAAGTATTCAGTACCTGCACTCTTGTTCTTATTTGCAATACTATTGAGTCGCTGTACTTGTGCACAGTGGCTTTACGAGGACATAATTAGTAACTTAACCAGCAATGCAGGCTTACACATTGATTGGAAAAAAGACTTCACGGGCGCATACCATGCTGTGTATTTAGACCAGCAAAACATGGTTTTAACCTACGCGTATTTAGCTCCTAATAGCACTACTTGGATGAAAGAGGTGGCAGATGCCTCACCTAACACTGGATACTATCCTTCTATTGCTATAGATGGTAATAACAAGCCGCACGTGGCATACGTAAAAAAATTACCTACAGGTACTGGTGCCGCAGGACAAATTCTATATGTCCATAAAAAAGGTGCTACTTGGTCTATACCTGAAATTATACTCCACAAAGCGGGTACGGATGATGCCGTACAAACTTTTAGACTAAGTTTGCAGATAGATGCTACAGGCAACATACCTAACCTACTATATTATGACAATCGTTTTAAAACAATATTTCCAAGAGAATGGGACTTAGATTTGCATCATGCCTGGAAAAGTGGCTCTATATGGAGGAACAGACAAATTTACGGCACCTACGTAGAAAACTCTGGATATAGTGCATTTGCTTTACATCCTTGGGATAGAAACTGTTGTACAGGAGTTAATACTCAATACGCACCCCGTGCTATCGGAGAGTATGTGTCTTCATACATCAATCCCAATACCCAGCGTATTGAGGTAATTGCGACAAGTGGTTTCAGTGACCTATATTACTACAAACAGCATCCTACCATAGATACGGTCTGGATAAAAAATGGTACAAGCAAAATAGACTCTGCTTGTGCTCAAAACCCTGCCGCAATTGCTCATTGTGATGCAAATCCCGATTTTATGACTAACTTTGATGTAGGATTAACGCACTTCGGGTTGGGATACTCAAACTTTTATATCCACTTCGATAACTCTAAATGGATGACCTATAACAAGTTTGCATTCGCAGGCGGATATGCAGATACCTTGATTTTTGCCCGTATCCGAAGCAATAACTCTATCTACCGAGTAGCTGTAGCAGATAGATCTACATGGAACGATTTTCATGTCAAAAGTACTGACACGGTTCTTGTAGCTTATTACCAACCCAGCACACAACTACTCAAATTTGCCATGTCCATTGATACAGGTCATACGTGGATACATAAAACCATTACAGCAGAACCTTTTATGTCCCGTAAAATTGCTATCGGATACCATAATAACAGAGTCATGGTTGCTTACTACGATGCTATTACTCAATATCCCAAAATTGCATATAGTACCGATTGGGGTAGTACATGGACTTTTTCTTACATAGATTTTACTCAGGATATAGGTTCATTTTCTGATTACAGGAACGTAGCAAATGATACTATTCAAGTAGCATTTTATGAGTCTATCTATGGGGATTTATATTATACACAGCGAAAAGGCGCCAGTGCTGCTTGGGTTACCGAAAAAGTAGATAGCATAGGAAATGTTGGACGATTTGTTAAATTACAGTTTAACAATAATAACGGCAAATATCCTGTCATAATGTACTACGATTTAACCAAAAAAGATTTGAAAATGGCGAAGTACAATGGTGTGAATTGGCAATTTAGTGTAGTAGACAGCACTACAGGATTTGATGTAGGTACAAATTTGAGTTTTATTATTGACCCTGTTACTAATCGGTATCATGTAGCGTATAGAGCTATTGGCACAAAACAGCAGGTATGGTACGCTTACTCTGACGACTCAGGAATAACTTGGAACCGACAAATCGTAGACTCAGCAACTGTGTTTAATGTAGGCTCTTTTATTAGCATAGCTTTGGATAATAGTGGAAAGCCCCATATTGCTTACCAAAACTTTAATACAAACAAGGTTAAGTTTGCATATCCGCATCCGAGTATTCCTAATGACTGGAAAGATACCACTTTGTTTGAGTCTAATCCTGATATTGTAGGTAGATTTTTAGATTTGCAATTTGACGCTTCCAATAATCCTGTTATAGTATATTACAATAACTCCGCTAATGCAGTGGAATGCATATTTAAGAAAGCAGGCGATTGGGTAAAAGAGCGTGTTTATGTAGCTCTGACCAGTTTTTCACATACTACTTTGAGTATTGCCCCTAATAAATACTATATCGGTTTTTATGATGATTTTACAAAAAGTTTCAGGGTAGTATATCGCAACAATACAAATGACAAATGGTATCAAATAGATGTACCCATTAGTCAGAATATAGGATTGATAGGCGAGGCTTCAAGATTAAAAATTTATGGAAATGACTTGATTATGTTAGGTAGAAAAAACGCTATTTTGAATAGAGGAATAGGAAAAATGTATGCTCCAAATGGTTTAAGCATTATAGGAGAAGTTTTATCTGGCTCGGGTAGTGTGTATGTATCTGAGAACGAGTCTCCAAAAGAAAGCTTGATTGTGTACGAAAACTATCCTAATCCTGCCCAAAACTATAATCAATTAAGTTTTACTCTAAGTACCCCGCAGGAAGTTCAAATCTCTTTGTATGATTACTTTGGAAGACACATTCAATACGTACAAAAACCAATATATCTATCCGCAGGCACGCATAATTTATCTATCAGCACTGATCATTTACCTGCAGGTATATACGTGTATGTTATACGTGCGAATAACAATTTCTACACTCAAAAGCTGACGATAACACGTTAAGCGGAACTTAATTTATGTTCATTTTACTTAAATAGATATCTATCAAAGTTTTTAACTTAGAGTTTATGATACAAAAAGATGATATTTTGTCTGTATTACAAGCTGTTAAAGATCCTGAAATACCTGTAATTTCTGTAGTAGATCTTGGAGTAATTACCGATGTACAAATTCTTTCCGAAGATAGCATAAAAGTAGTTATGACTCCAACCTTTGCAGGATGTCCTGCCATAGAGGTCATGAAGCAAGGAGTTTATGAGCAGCTAAAAACTATTCCTGAGTTAAAGAATATAGAAGTAGAAGTCAATTATGACATACCTTGGTCTTCCAATAGAATCACTGCTTGTGGCAGGCAATTACTCAAAGATTTTGGGCTTGCTCCACCTCCACAAATACATCAAGAACTCTCGTTAGATGTACTTGAAAATGTCCCTTGTCCTTATTGTAATAGTCATAATACTATTCTAAAAAGTGCATTTGGGAGTACTTTATGTAGGTCTATTCATTATTGCAATAATTGTTTGCAGGCATTTGAGCAATTCAAGCCTTTATGATTACCACACTTGAGGTAGGGTCTATTTTTTTATAATAAAATTCATTGACTTTGTGTTTAATTAAGATTGAGCACTTTTTTGGGCGTGCCCTTGCTTGCGTTTCGCTGCGCTTATGCAAGCAAGGTCGGCGTGCTACGGGCTAACGGTGCTGCGCCCACCCGCCCACCCCCTGGTTATGGGGTTAAGGGCGTGTGCGGGGGCTTCGCACCAAGCCTGACGGCTTGCCCTCCGCATGCCTCACGCAGCAGCTTTTGAATGTTTCACCTTTTTTTGATACATACATTTGCTTTACTTTGTTTAAGATTGATTATCAAACACATACAAGGTTAAGATTTTTTACCCGATTTTACCCATATTCGTTTTATCTTGTATTTTGTTCATTTTCAATTATCTATAAAGTTAAATCTTGAATAGATGACTTTTTACCTCCTTTAACTTTGAACAATTAGTTCTTACTTTATTTTGAATTGATTTTCAACTATTTACAAGTTTAAAGTATATTTTTATTTTTTTAGTGTTCATTTTCAAGTACTTACAAGGTTAAGTTTTGTGTAATTGGTATTAGTTTGATAGCGGCTTGCGTGAGGCATGCGAAGGGTGCGTAAGCAGTGCGTAGCGTTAGCGAAGCACCGAAGCGATAGCGCAGCCCGCAGCACGCCGACCCGAGCGCAGCGAAGGGACACGCCCAAAAATAAAATAATAATCCACACTTTTAATCGAACCGAGTATCGAATAACAAAAAGATAAAACAAAGTCAAAACTAATATATCATAACTTTTACCCTGCAACTTTTTCAATTACAGAAATGTGCAAATTTAATGTATCAGAAATGTTGTTCATATCCTCTTATCTGCGAATATTTTTTATTTTTGCTTGTTAAGAACATAGAAATATGGCAGAGATTACAGAAAAGGTTAAACCTGAATTTTTCCCCAAACACCAAAAAGCATTGTATAGAAGATTAGAGAGCAAACATTCTTTTGTAGAAGTAGATGAGAACGACCCATTAGGTACAGAAATGGTCTTAAACATAGGACCACAACATCCCGCAACCCACGGTGTATTACGCGTAGTAGCTAAATTAGACGGCGAGAATATCGAAAAGTGCGTTTTAGATATCGGATACTTACATAGAGGAATTGAGAAAATAGCAGAAAATAAGACCTATCAAGAATTCATGCCCTATACAGACCGCATGGATTACCTCTCACCGTATTCAAATAACGTAGCTCTCTGCTTAGCGGTTGAGAAATTAGCACAAATTCAAGTACCCGAACGAGCGCAATATCTTCGTACTATTGCTTGTGAATTAGCTCGGATATCCTCTCATCTTTTGTGGCTGGGTACTATGGTCATGGATGCAGGTGCGGTATCTATGTTTATGTACACTTTCAGGGAGAGAGAAAAAATATACAGTATTTTTGACCGCTTTGCAGGCGTTCGTTTTACAGTATCTCATTCAAGAATTGGCGGCTTACAGTTTGACCCTGATGAAAGTGTTATTAAAGAAATTGATGCATTCGTCAAAAACTTGTACAAAGAGCTAAAATCTTGGCATAAACTATTAGACAAAAACCCTATATGGGTAAATAGAAACATCGGTGTAGGGGTAGTAAGTAAAGAAGACGCTATACAATACGGCTTTACAGGACCTAATCTGCGTGCAAGCGGTGTTCCTTATGATATTCGTACGTTTGAACCTTATCTCGTTTATGATCAAGTAGATTTTGATATCGTCATACGGGAAGAGGGAGATTGTTTAGCTCGCTATTTTGTACGTATGGATGAAATGGAACAAAGCTGCCGTATTATAGAGCAATGTATTGCAAAATTGCCAAAGGGCGACATCCGCGCCGATAATGCTAAACATACCTATCCATCAAAAAATGAAGTGTATTATAGCATGGAAGGACTTATCCATGACTTTATGATGACCGACTTAGGAGTATGTCCACCTAAGGGAGCTGAAATTTATCACGCCATAGAAGCACCAAAAGGAGAATTAGGCTTTCATATTATTAGTGATGGTACGGGTTCTCCCTGGCGATTAAAAATCAAATCCCCTTCTTTTTCAAACTTACAAGTGTTAGAAAAAATGTTAGAAGGTGCTATGGTTGCCGACACAGTTGTTCTAATAGGTTCTATTGACCCTGTTATGGGTGAAGCAGATAAGTAAAACACTTATCTTTGGCAACTTGGTATCTTAATTTAACCTGATAGTATGGATAATTTAAATATAGATGTTAGTCAATATACAAAGCCTATACAAATACATGGTGTAGAACCTGCTCAGAGTTTATCAGAACTGCTGCAAAGATACCCATTAGTTGTACTTGTGTTCTTGCGCCAGTTGGGATGTACTTTTTGTAAAACTATGGTACTTAACCTTAAAAAACTTAAAGAAACTGACCCAAGCTTTCCTCCTATTATATTTGTGCATCAGGGTAGTATTGAACAAGGAAACGCTTTTTTTGACCAATTTTGGAAAGGACAAATCCACATTTCGAACACAGACTTATCTTTATTTCATTTTTTTAAGATAAAAGTAGGTAAAGTTAAGGACAGAATAGGTCTGCGTACTTTTTTTAAGGGTATAAAAAGTTTGCTAACTCATGGTTTTAAGGTATGGCAAACTAAGCGCATAGGAGATGATAAATTATTGTCAGGGACATTTTTGTTTCAGAAGGGCAAATTAGTGTGGGCTCATAGGGCTAAGTTTGCAGGCGATGAACCTAACTGGAAACTGCTACATTAAATTTAACAGATTATTTTTATTTTTTGGGCGTGCCCCTTGCTGCGCAAGGGTCGGGGCATTCCGCACTGCGCTTCGCTTCGGTACTTCGCTGCGCTTCGTACTGCCTAACGGCATGCTC
>JANWVE010000015.1:18096-27325 GCA_025057675.1 Bacteroidia bacterium | reverse complement strand
CGTAAAATTCTGTATTGGTTGCGTAAGGGGGTGGGATTTTTACCAATGTAATACTTACCAAAAAGATACTCAAATTTGTTAGCTCGGTTAATGTCATAATAATGTTCTAAAACGGATAACCACAAACTTTTACCAAACTTACGCGGGCGTAAAAAAGATACATTCCTCTCTTTACTTTGCTCTAATTTCTCTATGAACCTGGTTTTATCTACAAATATATACTCATCTTTGACTAATATCTCAAAATTGCTCACTCCATAAGGAAAAAATACTCTGTTCATAAGGTAAAGATACAAGTTTATGCGATTAACTTTACAAAATATGGCTTTACCTTGTATATACTTGATAATAAACAAGATATGAACAATACAAACAAGATAAAATTTTAACCTTGTTCATGCTTGAAAATGAATGAGTTAAAGCGGTTATTTTGCGTGAGGCATGCGGAGGGCAAGCCGTCAGGCTTGGTGCGAAGCCCCCGCACACACTTTCACTCTTGCCCAGGGGGTGGGCGCAGCACCGTTAGCCCGTAGCACGCCGACCTTGCCCACACGAGCGCAGCGAGCCGTGGGCAAGGACACGCCCAAAAAACTTTGTACAATATCTTCATTTGACCTAACTTTGTATAAAATACCACTCAATATGAACTACTTTGAGTTTTATCAAATTCCTGAATCTTTCTTTATTGACGAAACTGAATTACGAAAAAAATACCACCAAATCACTAAACAACTCCACCCCGATTTTTATACTACCGCTTCTCAAATAGAGCAACAATTAGCCATAGAAAAATCTACTTTGAATAACCAAGCATACAAAACTCTAAGCAATCTCGACTCGCGAATAGAATATATCCTACATATACACGGCTTATTAGAAAATATTCCACCTCTACCCCAAGACTTTTTAATGAAAATGATGGATATCAACGAAGCCGTGGAAGAAGGTAAAAAAAATGAAGTAAAAGAAAACATATTGACTATAAAAAAACAGCTTTGGCAAGAAATTGAACCTATACTAAAAAACTATCCCAAAAGTGAAAACCCAAAAACAGACTTAGAAAAAGTACGATTGTACTATCTGAAAAATAAATATTTAGACCGTTTGCTTGAAAAATAATTATGAGGGTCTTTGGGGTTCATATCCTGATTCTTTGAGAACCGTTAACCAATCCTGAGTTTTCATTAGCTGGGGTAATGTTATGTTAGGATGTTTTTCCATGTAGCTGCTTATTACTCTGTATCCTATAAACATTGCTAACTGTCCTGGTGATTTATCGCTATAACCTTTGGTAAAAGGCGCCGTTTCTACATATTTACGAAAATCAGGAGCATTTTTAGAATATAATTTGCCGAGCATATCTTTCCAAACAAAGGCTTCATTTTGATATGCCCACTGCATTTTTACCTTTGAACAAGAAAAAATAAGAGTATCTTCTGCATTTTCTATCATGTTTTTAGCAAAGTATGCCGCCGCACCCATTTTAAGCATAATCTCGGCAAAAGTAGTTTGCGTCGCAGGATTAGATCTAGCAAAATGAACTCCTGCAAAACGCCGCATTATAGTATAAGGAAGTGCCTTAAAGTTAAACCTTTGATGCAAATACAGAGGAAATTTGTCGTTTTTATAGAACTTAAAAGTGTCTCCTAAACAAAAATCCATTGAAACAGCTATAAAACTGGTGTCTACCACCACTTCGGCATCTTTTTCTAGACTGGATACGAATAAAATAATAGGAGGTAAATGTTTCTCAGGGTAAAAATAATGATAACGCTTAGCCACAGGAAGCATTGCCTTTTGAATATCGTAATGTTTCCATGCTTTATCTATACTTGCATACATATATTGCCAATCAAAAAACCCGCTTAGCTCTTGTAAAGCAACAATAAGCTGCTCTAAGGATTTATTATCTTTCTTATTGAAAAATTGTTTAAGGCGAAAACGGGCTTTTTGTACTTCTGCACAGTTTGCGGGAAGCTTTTTTAACGCACTATCTAATTTTTTTAAGCCTATATTTTCAAAAGCGTATTTGTCCTTGGTACGTAACAAGCGCCTTAAAACAATGTTAAGCGGGCTTATATCGCAGCTCGGGTTTGGGTGTTTATAGCTTTGAAAAGTCATTAACCAGCGGGCATCGGTGCTGTCTATAGGTTTGCCAAGATTGATATACTTGACAATAAAACGCTCGTATTTAGGAGTGAGATGCTTTTTAATTAAACTTAATGGAGATTGTGTAGTGTCTTTTTTCCATAGCAAATATACGCTATCCATTGCTAAATGGAAGTTATAGACATTTATTTTTACACTATCTTTTTGGGCGTTAATTTCTTTTTGAATTTTCTCTTGGCGTTTTTGTTCGTTACTTTTGCCACACTTTCCACATGAAAAAATACAAAGGCTCAATAAAATTAAAAAACAACATAAAAAGGTTTTTTTTGCGAGATGAGTTGGCATATATGGAAATATTGGTACAAAAATAATAAGAGGGTATATTTTTTCAACATTCTTAGTTTCAATTTTTTGGGCGTGTCCCTTCGCTGCGCTCGGGTCGGGCTACTGCGCACTACGCGTTCGCTTCGGTGCTACGCTACGCTTCGCACTGCCTAACGGCATGCTCCGTATCCCTCACGCAAGCGGTATTTGGATGTTTTACCTCATTTTTATACATATCCTTGCTTTACCTTGTTAGATACTCATTTTCAGCCAATTACAAGATTGAAAAATTATTTTTACTCTGTTTCTTATTTACCCTCAACGACTTACAAGATTAAATGATAGTACAAGCGAAGTTAGTATACTTGCAAAGTGTATCTGCGTGAGGCATGCGGAGGGTGCATCAGCAGTGCGTAGCGCAGCGAAGCACCGAAGCAAAGCGCAGCCCGTAGCACGCCGACCTTGCTTGCATGAGCGCAGCGAAACGCAAGCAAGGACACGCCCAAAAAAATAAATCCTATGAAATGGAATAAAGGAATTATCTACATGCTCTTGGCTTCACTAACGTTTGCTATTATGAACGTATGTATCAAGTTCGTCAGACATATACCTACCCCCGAAGTAATGCTATTTAGAGCAGGCGTACAACTACTCCTCTCCCTGCCTATCATTCTACAACATAAGTTAAATGTTCTCGGAAATAACACTAAATTACTTATTGCAAGAGGAGTAACAGGTACATTAGCTCTATTTTGCTATATCTATACCCTACAAAATATGCCTCTGGCTTCTGCAATGACCTTGTACTACTTAGCACCTATCATGACAGCTATTTTGGCAAGGTATATTTACAAAGAACACTTCTCTCCTATACAATGGCTATTTTTTATCTTGTCTTTTGCAGGAATAGTAATGGTAAAAGGTTTTGATACGCGTATCTCTTTATTTGAATTTTGTGTTGGTATTGCTGGTGCACTAATTTCAGGGCTAAGCTACAATTTTGTACGACAACTAGGCAAAACTGAACGACCTATTATCACTGTTTTATACTTCCCATTAGTAACTTTTCCTATCGTATTGTGCGTGTGCTTATATGGATACTGGCTAACCCCGACATGGATAGATTTACTCTGGATGCTATCTATAGGAATTACTACCCAAGTAGGACAAGTATTTTTGACTCTATCCTACCAATATGAAGAAGCAAATAAAGTTGTGATATTTAGCTATGTGGGTATCATATACGCATCTGGGTTGGGCTACCTCATTTTTCATGAGACTTATCCCTTCTGGTCTGTGATAGGAATGTGCATGGTGCTATGTGGTGTATTAATGAGTGCTTTAATTAAAAGAAAGTTTACGTTTAGCAGAAAAATTTTTTAAGCGCTTGTAAACTATTTTTCAAAATTTTGTACTAATAGCGATAAACCTTCTTTGAACGATACTTTAACTTGGTAACCCAAATCTTTTTGTGCTTTTTGAATGTCTGCCAAAGAGTGCATGATATCTCCTGAACGTTTTTCTGTATGGACAGGACTTATGTTTTTACCTGTAATTTCATTCAAAGTACGAACTAGTTCTAACAAGGTAAAATTAGTTCCGCAGGCAATGTTGTATACTTTACCAGCTACATTTTCTTTTGTGCAAGCTAATAAATTAGCTTCTACGTTGTTATCAACGTATGTGAAGTCTCTACTTTGTGTGCCATCTCCGTAAATAGTAGGGGGCTGATTATTGAGCATGAGTTTGAGGAATTTAGGAATTACTGCGGAGTATTGAGAATGAGGGTTCTGGCGAGGTCCGAACACATTAAAGTAACGCAAGCAAACCGTTTGCAAGCCATATATTTGATGAAAAACTTTACAATAATATTCTCCTGCTAATTTGCTTACTGCATAAGGGGATTTAGGGTTAGGGGTTAGGTCTTCATGTTTAGGTGAAACGGGACTATCCCCATACACTGAGGAAGATGAAGCATAGACAAAGCGTTGTACGTCTGCGTCTACGGCGGCGTGTAGCAAGTTGAGCGTTCCATTGATATTGACCTCATTTGTTGTGATAGGGTCGTAAATAGAGCGTGGCACAGAGGGTAAAGCGGCTTGGTGTAAAACAAAATCTACTCCTTTAACTGCTTTAATGGTTGTATGATAGCTGCGGATATCTCCTTCTATGAGTTCTATATCTTTTTGAAAGGGGAGCAGATTTTCGCGCCTACCTGTTGAGAAATTATCGAGTACGCGTACTTCTTGATTTCTTTCCAGCAAGGTTTTGACAATGTTACAACCAATGAAACCTGCACCGCCGGTTACTAAGTATTTTGCCATAGTATTGGCAAAAATAAGGATTGTTTATGATGTGATGGAGAATTTAGGTTCTCTTATTTCTTGGTTAGAGTTAAGTTAGTTTTTGGGGCGTGTACCTTCGCTGCGCTCATGCCCACAAGGACACGCCCAAAAAATCTATAAAGAAGTCTATCCAACAGATGTAAGCGCACAGAAAGTTTAGAGCATCATACAAGGTTAAAATGAACCAGAAACTCTGTACTTTTGCAAAGAGTGAAAAAGATATCATCTAATGTTATCGCACTGCTTTTTCTTTTGGGTATTATTTACACCTCTTACATTTTTTATCAAAAATATCAAGCACAAGAAGAGAAAATCTCTGTCCGAGGGGGAGATCGTTTTATCGGTTTTGATTGGATACGGTGGGAAAATACCACTCGGGGTATAGAAGCTACCTTCGTGCATCCTATCTTGAAATCTAATACCTTACTGCAAGGCATCTCTATACAAGAACATGACGTACTCACCGCTATCAATTATCAAAAGGTATATACCGCAGATATGGCTAACGAAATTATCCGCAGCGCCAAACCCGGCGAACATCTTATCTACCAAGTGCTTCGGGACGATCCTGAACAATTTCGCCCTTTTGAAGCCACAATTATTATTCAATGTGGCTATTATCCAACATTTACGTATCCTCTCCATAAAACTTTATGGCAGGTCCAAAGTTGGATACTTGTTTTAGTAGCCGCCAGCGCTCTAACCTTGTGGCTTATTCTCATCCCTATCATTAAGCAAAACATAAAAACGTACCTACTCCCTTTTAGCTTGATTACCTCAGTTTTATTTTGGTACATCGTACAAAACGCCCGATATTTTAGCTTGATACTTGAAATACAATTCTTTAATGTAAAATTAGAACGCTGGTTACTCACCCTTTTACTCATTCTTTGGAATGGTATAAATACCATTCTCTTCTTTAACACAATAAAATACTCTCTGCATAAATACCTCATAATACTAGTAATTCTTGTACCGAGTGTTTATTTTTTAATGTCATCTGTGGTAGTGGTAAAAACTATTTTCATAGACTCAACCTACCAGTATCATGCACAAGTTTTAAGTTTTGTTGTACAAGTATCTTTTTTAATTAGTGTCTTACATTATCAAGTTCAAAAAATCCTGCATGAGTCTGATTCAGGATATACAAAACTGTTTGTTTCTGTGGTTTATCTTGTTTTCTCTGCTGTGCTTTTATGGAATGCGATTTTTAATACTCGTTCTATTTGGAGAAACGAAGTGAATGAGCTTTTGATACAAGCTTATTTAGTATTTCCTGCTTTTTGGGTAGTTAATCCGTTGTTACGGTTTGGTAAAGTGAGTGTAGTAGTTACACAGTCTATTTTATATTTTGTTGGCATATTATTGATATTAGTTTTATACGCTTTGATTGATAAGTTGTACTATTTTCGGTTTTCTTACAATCCTTACAATGGTTTAGTAGAAGTATTGATTTTAATGGTCATTATTTTAATAGCACAAAGAATATATTATCGGTATGAGCATTTCTTTCGGCGATTATTTATTACTACTGCACAAAAGCGAACTTTTCAAATCAAAGCTTTTTTAGATAAAATACCCAGCTACACTGCTTCTGAAAAGTTACTCAAAGACTTTATTGAAGAGCTGCAGGCATATACCCAAAGTACTGGGGTAGAAATATGGTTATCGCAGCACTATCCACAAGAGAGTCTATTTTTAGCAGGTATAGATAAAGTAAAACTCCATCAATCCATGCAAAAAAAAGAGACTTTTTGGGCAAGAAATAAAGAACTAAGTAAATACAGAGCAGAACCAGCTATCGAAGAATTTTGGTTAGAACAAGATATCACCTTAATTTTTGCTTTGGAAATTCCTAATGAGCAAGAAATTGGGTTTTTAATGCTCAAACGTAAAAAAACAGGCGTATTTAATTTATACGAAGTAGAACTTATTCGCAGAGCAATTACGCAATTACAGCTCACTTTGGAGGTATTGTATCTTTTAGAGAAGGAAAAGATACTTATTCAAAAAAATGCAGAAGCGAATTTGATTGCTCTTCGTTCGCAAATTAACCCTCATTTTTTATTTAATACGCTCAATACCATTAGTGCTCTCATTCACTACAAACCTGACCTCGCTGAACAAGCTGTGGAAAAACTCGCTTTTATTTTCAGGTACACTCTCAAATACTCTAATGAAAATTTTGTTACTGTTCAAAATGAAATGTCTTTGGTAAAAAGTTACTTAGCGATTGAGCAATTACGTTTTGGTGAGCAATTAGAAGTAAGTATAACGGTTCAACCCGAAACGCAAACCATTGAAATACCCGCTTTTTGCATTCAAACTTTGGTAGAGAATGCAGTCAAACATGGTTTATCTAACATTTTGTATGTCGGTCAGATTAAGATTGATATTTTTATGCAACAGGGTTATCTATTTTGCACGGTGTATGATAATGGGGTAGGAATGGATATCTCTCGTAAAAACAAGGGTACGGGCATAAACAATATTGAAAGTCGTTTGAAGAAGTTGTATCATCGAGAGGGTTTATTATGCTTTGAAAAATTAGATAAAGGCACTCGGGTTACCTTAAAGATTCCTTTAATGGCACATAATAATCCTGATGACCAAAAATAAGGATATTTTGTGTAAGTACTATTAGTTTTTTTGGGCGTGTCCCTTGCTGCGCTCGGGTCGGCGTGCTGCGGGCTACGCTGACGCTTCGGTGCTGCGCTTCGCTCCGCACCGTGCTGACGCACGCCCTCCGCATGCCTCACGCAAGCGGCTAATAAACTAAATCCACTTATACAAAATGTGATCTTGTAAGTACTTGAAAATGAATGCAAAACAAAGTAAAGTAACAGTACTTCAAACAAGGTAAAAAAATTTAACCTTGTAAGTAGTTGATAATGAATATCAAACAAGGTAAAGCAAAGGTATTTATAAAAACAAGGTAAAACGTTAAAAGGCTGCTGCGTGAGGGATACGGAGCATGCCGTTAGGCAGTGCGAAGCGCAGCGTAGCACCGAAGCGAAGCGTAGTGCGCAGTAGCCCGACCCGAGCGCAGCAAGGGACACGCCCAAAAAATATTAGATAATCTCTACCATTCCACAAAAATAAACCAAGATTAACAAATTATTTACATACTCTGTACCTGAAAAAGTACAATTTTTACAGCATGAAAAAACTTTCATTCTTAGACCGCTATCTCACTCTGTGGATATTTATAGCTATGTTTGTAGGTATAAGTATAGGCTACTTTATCCCCTCTGCCCCTGCTTTTATTCAACAGTTTCAAATAGGTACAACCAATATCCCCATTGCCATAGGTCTAATTTTGATGATGTTTCCCCCATTAGCTAAAGTAAAATATGAGGAACTCCGCCAGGTATTCAAGAACAAAAGAATTTTAGTCCTTTCTTTGGTTCAAAACTGGGTCATAGGACCGCTTTTAATGTTCATATTAGCAGTCATTTTTTTATACGATAAGCCCAATTACATGACAGGCCTAATAATGATAGGCATAGCCAGATGTATTGCTATGGTTATTGTTTGGAATGATTTAGCTCGCGGAGATAATGAATATGTAGCAGGATTAGTAGCTTTTAATAGTATTTTTCAAGTGCTATTTTACAGCGTGTATGCATACGTATTTGTAACCTATTTACCTACTTTATTTGGTTTTGAGGGGAGTTTGGTAGAAGTAAGCATGGCAGACATTGCTTCCAGTGTAATGATATATTTAGGAATTCCTTTTGTGGCAGGTTTTGTGGTCAGGAAAGTTCTTATTCAAAAACAAGGTAAAGAGTGGTATCAAAAAGTTTTTGTGCCAAAAATTAGTCCGATTACTTTAATCTCACTTTTATTTACCATTGTGGTTATGTTTTCTTTGAAGGGGGATATTATTGTTAATATTCCGTTAGACGTACTACGAATAGCCCTTCCTTTAACTTTGTATTTTGTGATTATGTTTTTTAGTGCATTTTATCTTTCTAAAAAAGCAGGAGCAGATTACGCCAAAGCCACAGCGTTAGGTTTTACTGCCGCAGGAAATAACTTTGAGTTAGGTATAGCGGTTTCTATTGCAGTTTTTGGGTTAAATTCGGGAGAGGCTTTTGCTTGTGTAGTCGGTCCTTTGATTGAAGTACCTGTGTTGATTTTGTTGGTTAGAGTAGCTCTGCTTCAAGAAAAGAAGTTTGCTGTGTAGTTTGATGTTTTTTTATACATTTCACGTTTACGCTACTGAAAAACATAGATAAGAACCAGTTCTTATATGCAGGCGATAAAAATTCTGACAGGTAGATTACTATGTTAGTAGAAAATTTCAAAGGTAGTTTATACTGATCTGTTCTTTCTTTATACAAAGGGTAGTACTCAAATAGTTAAAGGTTAGATTTTAATTTTTTTGGGCGTGTCCTTGTGGGCGTTACGCTGCGCGTATGCCCACAAGGTCGGCGTGCTACGGGCTA
>JANWVE010000015.1:0-18086 GCA_025057675.1 Bacteroidia bacterium | reverse complement strand
TTTTTTGGGCGTGTCCTTGTGGGCGTTACGCTGCGCGTATGCCCACAAGGTCGGCGTGCTGCGGGCTAACGGTGCTGCGCCCCACCCGCCCACCCCCTGGGCAAGAGTGAGCGTATAGGCGAGGGGCTTCGCACCGTGCTGATGCACGCCCTCCGCATGCCTCACGCATGCAGCAAGTATCCTAATCTCGTTTATTCAAGACTTAACCTTGCAAGTATCTGATAATGAACATTAAACAAGATAAAAATACAACTTAACTTTGTAAATATTTGAAAATCAATTGAAAATAAGATAAAATTTACACACTCAGGGTTAAAGGTTTGTAAAAAGCGGATTCATTCAAGGTTTAACCTTGTACATACTTGAAGATGAAGGTAAAACAAAATAAAAAGAGCACAGGTAAAACAAAGCAAGAACATGTATACAAATAAAGTAAAACATCCAAAGGCGGCTGCGTGAGGCATGCGGAGGGTGCGTCAGCAGTGCGTAGCGCAGCGTAGCACCGAAGCGATAGCGTAGCCCGCAGCACGCCGACCCGAGCGCAGCGAGGGACACGCCCAAAAAATACTAAAATTAGACTTATCTTGTTTTTTTATCCCAACACGATGATTGCAATTGAAATTATGAAACGAATTGTATTTTTGCTCACAAATGGATATTAGCTTTTGTTTCAAGTCTGTATCAGATGAGTTGATAGCCAGACAGACCTCTCATCAAATGAATACACAAATCCATGCTTTTGTAGAGGAGTTTCCTGAATGGGAAACTGCATCGCTCATCATAGTAGGCATACCCGTCGGAGAAAATGGAGAAAATACTACTCAATCTATCCGCAAAGCTTTATACCAAATGGCAAGAACACAGTATGATGCACATATTGTAGATGTTGGAGATATATGGCTCAAACAAAATCAAGAAAAAGATATTGAACAGATTGTATATGTACTAGAAACGTTTTTGCAAGCTAATAAAACCATCATTTTGATAGGAGGAGATAAAACTTTGCTACTACCACAGTACATTGCATACCAAAAAATGGACGCACCAATCAACATTGCTTGTATTGATGCTAAATTAGATATTGAAGAGGATTACCACCTTACTCCAAGCAGCGTAATGCGAAAAGTTTTATTTCATGAACCATTCTACCTCAATCATTTTACTGTATTGGGGTTACAAGTACATTGGGTCTCTGAAAAACAAAGACAACTGATAGACGATCTTAGGTTTGAGTATTTACGATTAAGTGAAATTAGAGAAGATTTTAGGCAAACTGAAGCCGTTTTACGGTGGTCGAACTTAGTCTGTTTAGATATGAGTGCTGTTCGTTATGCAGATGCCCCTGCCACTTTATTTCCTAATCCTGTGGGTTTTACTTTGGAGGAGGCTTGTCGTATTAGCCGTTATGCGGGTATATCTGATTTAGTTAGGACATTTAGTATTACTAACGTAGACTGGGTCAAGGATAGTCATCGGCAAACGGTTTATGCTGCGGCTTTAAATATATGGTATTTTTTAGATGGTTACAGTAGTCGTTGGTATGAGCGGGTAGATATTAAGAGTCATAATCTTATTCAATATCATGTAGTTTCAGATGCTTTATTTATGCCGATTACTTTTTACAAGCATCCTATTTCTGAGCGTTGGTGGATACAATTACCCGAGGATTCTCTGCGTTTTGTTAGTAATCCGAATGATTTATTAGTACCTTGCACGGAGAAAGACTATTATAATGCTTTGGAGGGTACTATTCCGAAGCGTTGGTGGAATGCGTTATACAAGATAAAAAATCAGTGAGTATGGGTGGAGTAGATTTTTGTTTTTATGGGATATTTTTTGGGCGTGTCCTTGCCCACGTCTTGCTGCGCTCGTGTGGGCAAGGTCGGCGTGCTGCGGGCTGCGCTTTGCTTCGGTGCTTCGCCCCGCCCGCCCACCCCCTGGTTAGGGGGTTAAAAAGAGTGTGCGGGGGGCTTCGCACCGTGCTGATGCACGCCCTTCGCATGCCTCACGCAAATTTACTTCATTTGAGCAAATACCCTCTCTTGATAGTTTTAACCTTGCTTTTAGTGTCTTTATCTCTGGCGCAGGATAGTTTATCTTCACCTCGTAAAAAGAGAAAATTTATTGCTGACAGTAGCCGTACGCTAAACACTTTGTTATACAAGCCATATATACTTTTACAGGTAGATATTTTAGAAAGTCCGCAGGTGCCAGATAGTAGCTTAGTCAATTTTGAAAACTATAATGCTGATTACAGTATTGATTATGATACATATTTTTTTGTGCAGAGTGTGGGGATGGCGGGGCGTTGGCACAGGCGGTATTATTTTGGTGTAGAAGACCGTTTTATTCATCCTCAGAACCAATGGACAGTAGATTTATCTGGGTATTATACTTGGTTAATTTTACCTGACAGTTTGCGTTTGATAAATACTTTTAGTCCATATTCTCGCATACAATATCAACAAGGTAAAAGGCAGTTACAAATTACTGATGCGTTATTTTCGGCTAATATCAATCCTCGGTGGAATATTCATGGAGGATATCACCGTTTAACTTGGTTAGGCATGTACAAAAACCACAACACTGATGTAAGGAATGCTTATTTTAATTCTTTTTATTATTCATTAGATAAGCGCTTTTTTAGTCATCAATATGTTATTTTTAATGAGCTTAAACACGGGGAAAACGGTGGTATTTTAATTGATTCTACGGTTACTAATTTATTTGAAAAAGAGGTTCAGCAGGTTAATACGTCAGGATTTTCTTTGACCAAAAATAACTTTGCGGGTACGCAAATAGGTTATCAATGGATAAAAAACGCAGTTCATACTTTACAGACCACTATACAGTACCGTTTAGATTTTGCATTTAGACTTACCAATCTTAACAGCGTTTTGCCGCTTTATAGTGCTTTTACAAACAAGCGGGAGAAATATGTTACGCAATTTGGATTTTGGCACCAGCAGTATGGAGCAGGATTTCAGTATGCTTTTAAGAGAATATTTTCTCAAAATGTAGAGTGGTTAAAGAGTTATACCAAGACCCCTAAGGGTACGTTATACAAAAAACCTAATGAATTATTGCCCAAGTATATGCAAGTAGACATCTTAAAGTTAAGTAATCAACTGCATTTAGGAGATAGTAACCTTTCATTTGTATTTAGAACTCATTTTATTCGGCATTTTAATACTCATATTCGATATCAGCAGTTTGGTGGCAAATTTACAGTAGAGTATCGTTTTTTTACTTTGCAAAATGATTTTATTCAACAAGGTGGGTATTTACTAAATAAAGTTGTTCCATTACCTGAGGTAGATACAAACCTTGTAGAACTTTCTGTATTACAAGAAGATGCGCGTCTTTTCTTTCTGCATCCTCGCGTAGGGATACAGAGTAGAAAGGTAGGTAAATTAAACATTGGTTTTTTTACAAATAGGTTTAATCAAAATGTGTATCAAGGTTTTACTTTGTCTGTGCGAGTTCATTACAAGAAGTGGAATTATGTGTCTAATTTTGTGTATTACACGCAAAACCGTGTAAAAAATGTACCTAATACTTTTCAGAACAAGTTTTTTTATGCTACGGATCTATTCAAGAAGAGAATGTATTGTCATGTAGGTTTTAATGTATATTATACAGGGCGATATCAGGCGTATTTATATGACATTCCGTACGATTATGTTTTTGCGCAGCCGAGTATTTATCAAAATGCTGTGTATCCTTCTTACACGGGAGATTATATTCGTATAGATCCTTTTTTGAATTTTAGTATTAAGCGGGCTAGTTTTTACATTCGTTTTACGAACTTGACCGAGGGTTTAATGGGTAAAAAAGGCTATTTTACTACACCTTTTTATCAGATGGAGGAGAGGGCTTTGGGGTTTAGTTTTGCGTGGAGATTTTATGATTAGCTTCATGTTATTGCAGATTTTGAATGTTTTATACTGTTTTAATGTAAGATAATAAGATAATTAGTATAGGTTAGATTTATTTTTTTGGGCGTGTCCCTTCGCTGCGCTTCGGGTCGGCGTGCTTCGGGCTGGCGGTGCTACGCCCCACCCGCCCACCCCCTGGGCAAGAGTGAAAGAGTGGGCGAGGGGCTTCGCACCGTGCTGATGCACGCCCTCCGCATGCCTCACGCAGAAAATGCAGCACATATACTATACCCATCTATTCAAATTTTTACCTTGTAAGTACCTGAAAATGAACATTAAACAAGGTAAAAATATATTTTAACCTTGTAAATGATTGAAAATCAGTTGAAAATAAGGTAAAATTTGAGCATTTAGGGTTAGAAGGTTAACAAAAGTCTATGTATTTGAGGTTTAATCTTATACATGGTTGAAAATCAATACAAAACAATATAAAAACGAACGCAGTCAAAACAAAGTAAAAAATCTTAATCTTGTAATTGTTCAATAATCAACACTAAACAAGATAAAGCGAAGATATATCTAAAAACAAGGTAAAACATCCCAAAGCTGCTGCGTGAGGCATGCGAAGGGTGCGTAAGCAGTGCGAAGCACCGAAGCGATAGCGTAGCCCGTAGCACGCCGACCCGAGCGTAGCGAGGGACACGCCCAAAAGAAAAATTATTTTTAGAACTATTATGAAGTTAGTTTAATGTATTTTTTACTTTATTAGTTAGAATCTTATTTCTATCTATCGGGGTTTTAGTGTATAAAACTCTATCAGGTTTAGTACTTTTTTATAATAACTGTGGCATTATGACCACCGAACCCAAAATTATTACTCATAGCATAACGTATGGGTTTTAAGATAGGGTTATTTAGGACAAGATTAGGTAAATAAGTATCTTCATCTAATTCTTTAGTGTTAATAGTAGGAGGTATAAATCCATGATGAACTGCGAGTACGCAAATCAAAGTTTCTAAGGCACCAGCGGCACCTAACAAATGTCCTGTCATTGATTTTGTAGCACTTACGAATAGTTTATTTACATGATTTTTGAATACTTTTTTTATAGCCAGTACCTCACTATTATCACCTAAGGGGGTAGAAGTGGCATGCATATTAAGGTAGTCTATTTGTTCGGGTTGTATTTTTGCGTCGGAGAGAGCTTGTTGCATACAGCGAATAGCTCCCTGACCTTCGGGATGGGTAGCAGTGATGTGATAGGCATCAGCGGTCATAGCACCGCCTGCAAATTCTGCAAGGATAGCAGCACCACGTGAAATAGCATGTTCATATTCCTCTAATACTAAACATGCTGCTCCTTCTCCCATCACAAAACCATCACGATTTTTATCTAGTGGGCAAGATGCAGACTGAAAATGTTCATTTTGCGTAGAAAGTGCTTTAAGAGCGTTAAATCCTGCGATATGAGAGGGTG
Organism: Bacteroidia bacterium; assembly: GCA_025057675.1. Classification (GTDB taxonomy): domain Bacteria; phylum Bacteroidota; class Bacteroidia; order JANWVE01; family JANWVE01; genus JANWVE01. The sequence goes on along the minus strand of JANWVE010000015.1, from coordinate 12,730 downwards.
TAATGGGAGCTTCTGATGCGCCTGCAATCATAACTTTGGCTTTACCATAACGAATTTGGTTTGCTGCTTCAATAATAGCACTATTTCCTGATGCACAAGCAGATACAGTGTTATAGACAATTCCCCCGAAACCGTACTTCATAGAAATCCAACCTGAAGCCATGTTAATAAGCATTTTGGGAATGAAAAATGGACTAAACCTTGGATTTTGTGGAGTTTTAGCAAATTCTAACATTTCTTGGTCATAGGTAGAAACACCTCCATTAGCACTGCCCCAAATTACACCTACACTGTTTTTATCTATTTTTGTGTTATACTGCAGCTGTGCTTGTTCTATGGCTTCTGCGCAAGCATACAAAGCGTATTGTGTGTATAAGTCCATTTTGCGAAGGTCTTTTTTGTCTATTCTTGTTTCGGGCTTAAAATTTTTGATCTCGCATGCAAATTTAGTTTTATGAGCAGATGCGTCAAATTTTGTTATGAGATTTGCCCCACTTATACCTTTTTTGATACTTTCCAAAAACTCAGATACGCTGTTTCCGATTGGTGAGATGATACCAATGCCAGTGATTGCAATAGTCTTCATTTAAGAGAAAAAAAGAGTTAGAAAAACTAAAAAAACCAGTTTAACTTGATTGGGTCAGAGTGAACAAATAACGAAAACGCAAACAAGACTTTTCGGTTTTGTTTTATGCCAACCGAGCTTACTATAAGAATTTTATACTATGCTTATTTTTTAGCGTACTCGTCAAGGATTACTTGCTCGGCAGGTGCTAAGTCTACAATGGCGTAGCGCGGTACATCACAGATAGCCATTTCATCTAAAATATCCACCATGTTTTTATATTTTGAAAGTTTGTGTGGTTTGATAAGCACAATAATTCCTTTTGTATCATTCTTTTTTATCTCTGCTACGGATTTGCGGTACTGTTCTTCATTGATTTGTCCGCTTTGAAGTTTAGCGCGGAGGGGTTTAATTTCGTTAAGCACCCGAGCGTTTCTTTTGAGTAAGTACTGACGAATACCTTTATTAGGGTCGAAGCTAGACTCTATGATATTAGGGGGGGCTTCACCATCTTTTGGAGGCATACCTTCGTAATAATAGATTTTGTCATCTTTGGCAAGCATGATAGTGATAGCTTGTTCGTCATTAATTTTTTGCTGTTCCTCTTTGTTTACGTCTTTCTCGGGCATATTTAGCTCCATAGATTGGGGCTTGCTTAGGGTAGTAGTAAGCATAAAGAAAGTGATCAATAAGAAGGCGAGGTCTACCATAGGCGTGAAATCCACGCGAGTGGACATTTTCTTAGCGCGTACCTTACCATCTTTTTTCTTACCACCTCCACTACTACTGGTGTCAATTTCTGCCATAGTTTAACTCCTTTTTATTTTTCGGGTTTTTTTTCTAAATTGGTTACTAAGTTAAATTTATTGATTTTTACTCTGGGGCTTTGCAAGGTGTTGATAATATCCTGAACAGCAGGATAATTTACATCGTAATCTGCCTTAACAGCGATAAAAGGAGCGGAGCCAGTTACTTCTTTATATGCTAAGCGAGAGTACTGTATCCACTCGGTAAGTTCAGAGCGTTGATATTTGTTAGTTGTATCTATTGGGATACCTTTTTGTACATTTGGGTCTGCATGTTGGCTAAAATCCAGGGTTAAGAATTTAGGTAGTTCGTTCATAGGTACTCCAAAGCTGGCGATATTTTCAAACTTTCTACGTTGTTCAGCAGATAAAGTCAGTTTTTTTTCATTAGCTACTCTGTCTAATATTTTACGTCTGACTTGGATATTATCTACTCCAAAAAACACTCTGCCTTTCTTATCTACGGATATGGTTATTACCTTATCTTCGGGAAGTTTTTTATCGGCTACTGATGCAGGTGTATCTACGATAATAGGCTCATTAGGTTTGAATTTAGCAGTCAGAATAAAGAAGGTTAATAGCAGGAACGCCACGTCACACATGGCAGTCATGTCTATATTTGTACTTTTACGAGGAACTTTAACCTTTCCCATAAGTTACTGTACATTTTGTTTATTAGAATGAGATGCAGCAAAGGTCTGCACGATGCTAAATCCACTCTCGTCAATACTATAAGTTAGTTTATCTATGCGACCTGTGAAGTAGTTATAGAATATAATAGCCAAAGCTGATGCTGTAATACCTGTGGCGGTGTTAATCAGAGCTTCGGAAATACCGATTGCTAATGCATCTGCCGCAGAGGCACCAGATTCACCCATAGCGGCGAACGAACGAATCATTCCTAATACTGTTCCTAATAGACCAATCAAGGTGGCTATTGAAGCAATCGTTGCTAATATAGGTAGATTTTTTTCTAATGCAGGCATTTCAAGCGTGGTTGCTTCTTCAATTTCTTTTTGAATAGCTAGTGTTTTTTGCTCTAATTCCATTTCATGTTCTTTTTCCATAGCTTTATATTTTTCTAATCCTGCGCGTACCACGTTTGCCACAGAACCTTTTTGGATATCGCACTCTTTGATAGCCGCATCAATGTTACCTGCATTAAGATGACTGCGGATTTTACGCACAAAATTCTCTATACGTCCTTTGCCCGTAGCACGATTTATAGTAATCATGCGTTCAATAGTGAATACAATCACTAATAACACTAAACACATTAAAATAGGTACAATAAAGCCACCCTTGTACATCATTCCCAGGTAACTGCCAGGTAGGGGCATATTTTCAGGATTTCCGCCCTTAAAGTTTGAAGGGGCGCCCAAAACAAACTTATAAACTAATATGCTCACTATCAAGCAAACAGGAATCACAATTGCGGCAAACATGCTTTTTAATGGTGTACCGCTTTTTTCATTTTTGTTTGTACTCATATTAGAAATGATAAAATTGAAGTACTTTGTATTTTTATGCAAGTATACAATACTCAAAAGATATTTACCAAATTTTTTTTGAAAAGCCACATCAGTTTTTTTCTATAATCTTGATAATGAATAATTTATCCTTTATGTATTTTTATTAAAGTAGATTTTTGCGTTTATTCAAATTTTGCATTAAACAGATTAGAGATGATATTTTTACGATGAGTTAAGTTTTTTATTTTGGGCGTATCCCGAGCGCAGCGAGGGATACGCCCAAAATAAAATTAAAACTCAAGTAATTCTACACATTAAACCACCTCCACAAGAATATACATACCCCTCAAACCAGCATCACATCTCCAATTATGAAAAATTATTAACTTTGCCTGCCCATGAAAAAATTACTTTGGCTGTATAGCGTCTTTTTATGCATTCTCGGATACACACAAACCCTCCCTATGCACAAAAAATCACAACAGGCTTTTGAAAAAGGTAAAGAGTTCTACAGTGCAAAAAAATACAAGGAAGCCATTGAAGAGTTCAGTAAAGCCGCTAATCATACCCCACAGCATAACTATACTATTGTATCTTACCTGTACATAGGTTTATCCTTTTACAGAATGGGACAATACGAAAACGCCATTCGTAACTTTGATAAAGTCCTTTCTATGCAACCATTTGGAAAATATCACCAAGAAGCAAACTACCATAGAGCTATTTGTTATATTGAAATGGGGGATTTAAGAAAAGGACTCGACGCCTTAGCGAATATCTACTCCTTTCAATCACCTTACATTATGGCATCCGCAGAGAACGCTTTTTTACACTTCTTAAAGGAAAGAGCAGACTATAAGTTTTTGGATGATTATTACAAAAGTTTTAGTGTAGATAAGGCAGGTTTTTTACGAACAAAAGTTTTAGAACTGCTATTATGTCAAGAGGTTAAAGCACAAAATTGGGATATCATTAAGCAACGTTTAGCTAAGCTTAATGAGGAGGAGCAGAAGTCCAAGATTGTACAAGAGTGCAAAAAATTCATGATAGAAATAGAGAAATATGAAAAAGAACAAAGTAAAAATAAATCTACTCAAAGTAATCGCACTACTATAGAAAAGCCAAACGATGGAAAGTTACTAATATCTGTGCTGCTACCTATTCAGTTGGGAGAAGATAGCCCAAATAAATATAATTTCTACCCCCGACATTTTTGGTATGGTGTATATATTGCTTACCAAAGATATAAGGAAAAATACCCCGAAAATAATGTATATATCAACCTCATAGACGTACCAAAAGACTCTGTTAAGTTAAAAGCTTTATTTGAAAAAGATGAATATCTTGCCCAATCTGACTTTATGATAGGTCCCTATTTTGCGGCTACCAATGAGATTGCGGCTAAATATGCCGAGAAAATAGGGGCTATTTATCTTTCTCCTCTTACATACAATCCCGTTTTATGTGAAAAGTATGCTACTACTTTTTTATATAATGCATCAGCACGCACTCATGGAGAAAGAATGGCGGCTTATATTCTCAAAAACACTTCGGATAATCATATAGCTGTAGTTTATGAAGGGAATAGTCCCGAAATGAAAATGATGGCTACTGCCTTCGCGGAAAAAATGCAAAAGCATAAAGCTAAAGCTACTTTAATCGCATCCACAGGTAATGTGAGCTATGAATTAGTCAAAACCATACGAGAAGGTAAAGCTAATGGCGTTTATTTCTGTTCTGATGAAGTAGACCTATTCAATACAGTGATTAGTGCTTTGAATGAAAATAGTATCATTACAAATGTTTACAGCTATTCGGATTGCCGAAAATTTGAAACCTTTTATGGAGATATGTTAGAAAGATTTAATCTCATTTTCACTAGTGATACTTATTTAGACATGTACACAGATGCCGCACTAAATTTTAGACAAAAATACAGAGAATTTCTCTTAGCTGAACCTGACGATGCCGCTTATAGAGGGTTTGATTTAATGAACCTAATTTTGCACTTTTTTGCAAACCACCCCAAAGTACAACTAACTAACACCTTTTTTGAACAAGCTTTTTATACAGGTGTTCAAACCATCTTCAATTATGATGAAAAGCACGATAACCAGCATTTATTTATCCTGCAATACAAAGACAAGGATTTGATAAAGCTGCAATAAAAAAGGTATGCAAAACTATTGTTAAATTTGTTGATTAAATTGACTCAACGCCTTGTTTATCTCTCTGACTTGTTAAGTCTAAAAAATAGTTTGATTTTTGGGTCTGTCCTTACTCGCATGAGTGCAAGTAAAGCACCGGACACGCAAAAAAGTATCTCTACATTACAGTTAATCGTTCATTTTTTACTACGTATAATGCTGCACTCATAACTATTCAAACTTTAAGGAAGTTTTAGTACCTTCGGTACAGTTTTTACACATTTCTATCGTGGATCTACCTACTAGAATTTGTCTTCTAAATGCGTTGTATTTTTGATTTTTCCATATATCTTTGAAAGATTGATTTTGAATGTTACCCATTTCATACTGTGCGTCTTTATCAAAGCAGCAGGGTAAAACTTTACCATCCCAGGTAAAAACGCAGCTGTGCCATAGTTTCCAACAATGATTAAAAAATTTGTTTTTTATGACAAATTTACCTGTTTTATCTTGTGTGTATCGCCTGTATTTTTCATTTTCAGGGATGAGCGGACTGCCATTTTCAAAGTTATAGATTTGTGCAGTTTTAAGTTGCAGAGCATCTACTTGCCATTTTTTGGCTAATTGTTTTATTTCATTGATTTGATGTTCATTGTGCTTGAATACGATGAATTGTAATATCACGTAAGGATGTTTTGCTTTATTGTTTTTTTTAGCTTGGATAAGGTTCTTAATACCTTCAATAACTATATTGAGATTGCCACCTATTCTATATTGTTGGTAAGTTTGTTGGGTAGTGCCGTCTATGGAGATAATCAAACGATTTAATCCGCTATCAATTATTTTTTGAGCATTTTCGGGGGTTAAGTAGTGGGCATTGGTGCTAGTTGCGACGTACATTTTTTTTTCTCTTGCGTATTTAACCATAGCATTAAATTGGGGATTGAGATAAGGTTCGCCTTGAAAGTACAGGATTAAGTAAGCGGTTTTTTGGTGTAATTCATCTATTATTTTGGAAAATGTTTCCATAGATAGATTTCCTGTGGGGCGCGTAAAGTTTCTCAGTCCTGATGGGCATTCAGGGCAGCGGAGGTTGCAATAGGTGGTAGGTTCAATGGATATAGCTATAGGGTAGCCTTTATGTTTATTCTTATGTAACCACTTACTTATTTGGTAGGATACCCATATTTGTATTGCGTTCCATATTCGTAGTGGGGTGAAGCTGCGTATTAATTGCAGGGTGTCGTAGTTAAGCATAGTTTGAGGTTTATTTTTTGGGCGTGTCCCTCGCTGCGCTCGGGTCGGCGTGCTGCGGGCTGCGCTTCGCTTCGGTGCTTGCGCACCATGCTAACGCATGCCCTTCGCATGCCTCACGCATTATCCGATGGGTTCTACTAATACTGCAGTTCCGTATGCTAATACTTCCGTTACGCCGCTAATTACTTCATTAGACTCATACCGCATACCGATAACTGCGTTTGCACCCGTTAATTCCGCTTGATGTATTAGCTCTGCGTATGCTTCTTGACGTGCTTCCTCGCACAACTTTAGGTAAGCACTTATTCTACCTCCAAATATGGTTTGTAAGCCTCCTATGAAGTTCCCACCTAATCCACGAGAGCGCACAGTTATACCTCTTATGACCCCTAAATTTTTTACAATTTTATAGCCAGGGACATCGTTTGCCGTGGTTACTATTATTTTCATACCGCAAAAATAGCAAAGATATAGTAATAATAAATCAACAGACGATATAAAAATAAAACTTCTCTACTTTTGCGTTATGGATTATCCTTTGGTTTCTGTGGTTATACTTAACTATAATGGTCGGCAATGGTTAGAAAAGTTTTTACCCTTTTGTATGCAGACCACTTATCCAAATATAGAGTGGCTGGTGGTAGATAATGCATCCACAGATGATAGTGTAAGTTATGTAGTAAAGTACTTTCCCACAATAAAAGTCATTCAGTTTGAGCATAATAAGGGTTTTGCAAAAGGAAATAATGATGCTATATTATGCTGCGCAGGCGAGTATATAGTTTTACTCAATTCAGATGTAGAGGTTACTTCAGGTTGGCTTGAACCTTTGGTTAATTGCATGCAGTCTAATAACAAGATAGCCGCGGTTCAGCCTAAGGTGCTTTCTTATTATCAAAGAACGCATTTTGAGTATGCGGGTGCTTGTGGAGGGTTTTTAGACATGTATGGAGTGCCTTTCTGCCGAGGTAGAATTTTTGAACATTGTGAGGAAGATAAAGGTCAGTACGACCAATCTATCCCAGTTTTTTGGGCAACAGGTGCTTGTATGCTCATAAGAAAAAGCGCTTGGCACAAAGTAGGAGAATTTGATGAATTCTTTTTTGCTCACATGGAGGAGATTGACTGGTGCTGGCGAGCCAAATCACTTGGCTACGAAATATGGTGCGAACCTAAAAGTGTAATTTATCATGTGGGAGGAGGTACTTTATCTATGCAGAGTCCTAAAAAAACGTATCTTAATTTTCGTAACAGTCTTCTAATGTTGTACAAAAATCTACCTAAAAAGAAAATCTACACTACTTTACTCAAAAGGCTTATTTTAGATGGTATAGCAGGTATATTTTACTTGACAAAATTAAGACCCAAGCATATTTTTGCTATCATTAAAGCCCATTGGCACTTTTTTGCTAAAATTCCCAAATACAAGCATCAAAGAAATAGTGTTCAGTTGATGCAAAAAAATAAAGTTTTATTATATCCCAAGAGTATCATATTTCTCAAATTTATCAAGGGTAGAAAAACTTTTACAGAATTGTAGCAGGCTACGTAATGTCTACCTGTCTAATAGTTGATTTTAATTTTTTGGGCGTGTCCCTCGCTAGCGCTCGGGTCGGGCTACTGCGCACTACGCTAGCGCTTCGGTGCTACGCTGCGCTTCGCACTGCCTAACGGCATGCTCCGTATCCCTCACGCAAGCTGTATTGTGATTTTTTATCTTGTTTTACACGTTGTTTAGCTTTATCTTGTTTTGTATTTATTTTCAATCACTTACAAAATAAAACCTTGAATACATGCACTTTTTACAACATTTTACCCTGAATACTGAATTTTTACCTTATTTTCAATTGATTTTCAATGATTTACAAGATTACAATTTGTTTTTACCTTGTTTAATCTTCATTATCAGTTACATACAAGATTAAGTTTTATATGAATAGGTTTAGTTTGCATGCTGCTTGCGTGAGGCATGCGGAGGGTGCGTGAGCAGTGCGCAGCACCGAAGCGAAGCGCAGCCCGCAGCACGCCGACCTTGTGGGCATGAGCTAAGCGAAACGCCCACAAGGACACGCCCAAAAAAATACCAAAATTGAATTGATGATAAATTATCTAATAAATTATCAGTCTGTTTTATACATAAACTCGTAAGATTAAATCTTATCCTTTTTGGCACTATAAATTTGGTATGTAAGTTGACTCTTTGTATTTTTGTAAAAAATTATGCAGTATCTCCGTATTTCTATTCTATTTTCAGGAATCGTAAGCTGCCTACTGACGATTGCTCAAATAGACCCCAAAAGCAAAACCATAATGGATAACTCGTGGAATAAATTTAGGTCTATTGCAAAAATGACAGCTACAATAAAAATTAAAACCGAAGGTCCTAATATTCAAAAAGCAGAAAGTAAAGTAGGAAAAGCCATAGTTAGTGGTAATAAATACAGAATTACGTTCTCTACCGAGGGCAGAGAAATTATCTGTGATGAAAAAGCGGTATACAGCTATGATAAAAAGTCTAATGAAGTAACTATCAGTGAATACTCCGAAGATAACGCAGACTTTTCACTCAATGCTTTTTATGAACAATATCGTAAAGAACCCAAAGGTAAATACGTAGCCGAAGAGAAACTACCTAATGGTACGCTTACTGACCACATAGAACTATATCCACCTGCACGCAAAAAAACTAATGTTGTTCGCGTTCATCTTTGGATAAATAAGAACACTCATCTTGTTGAACAGATGAAAGTACAAGACCGTAATCAAAACTTTACTACATACACCTTCACTGACATACAAATCAATGGTACGGTATCCTCCTCTGACTTCATTTTTGATGCTTCTAAATATCCTAACGCAAATATTGTAGATTTACGCTAATATCACTCTCTCCTCTTAAAAAAACGCAGTCCAGTAAATGCTGAACTGCGTTTTTTGCATCCTTAGTAGATAATGTCAAAATAGTGTAGGCTGCAAAGCCTTTATTATAAATGTCTTTCTATGATGAGAAGTATAGCCATACTGTTGTATGGCTTGAATGTGCTGCATAGTGGCATAGCCCATATTTTTATCCCATTGATACTGAGGATGTATTTTGGATAGTTCGCGCATGTATTTATCTCGGTAATTTTTGGCTAATATACTGGCCGCAGCTATACTTTGATATTTTGTATCTCCTTTGATAATGCAGGTATGTGGAATCCCAGGATAAGGCTTAAACCGATTACCATCTATAAGCAAGTGCATAGGAATAGGGTTTAGTTGTTCAATAGCACGGTGCATGGCTAAGTAAGTAGCTTGTAAGATATTCAGTTGGTCAATCTCTTGTACTGATGCAACCCCAATCCCATAGGAAACGGCATTTTTTATGATTTCTTCGTTGAGTTTTTCTCGTAGTGCGGCGGATATTTGTTTAGAGTCATTAAGTTGTGGTATTTGTACGCAAGGAGATAAAATAACCGCAGCTGCTACTACAATTCCTGCTAGAGAACCTCTGCCTACTTCATCTATTCCAGCTTCTATTTTATCTTGATAAAGGTACTTAGCTAGCATATTGCAAATTTATGCTATTTTGAGTGCTTTTGCGAGGTTAAGTTTTTTGGGCGTGTCCTTGTGGGCGTTACGCTGCGCGTATGCCCACAAGGTCGGCGTGCTGCGGGCTGCGCGTTCGCTTCGGTGCTGCGCTTCGCTTTGCACCGTGCTGACGCACGCCCTCCGCATGCCTCACGCAAAGAACATTGCTTGTAAGCTAATTCCATTCATTCAAATTTAACTTTGTAAGTATATGAAAATGAACACTAAACAAGATAAAAATACATTTTAACCTTGTAAACACTTGAAAATGAGTAAAAAACAAGGTAAAATTTATTCAATCAGGGTTAAAGGGTCGTTAAAGTCTCTCTATTCAAGGTTTAACCTTGTACATACTTGAAAATCAATACAAAACAAGATAAAATAACAACGTTTGAAATAAGATGAAAATTTTTTAACCTTCTAAATTATTGATAATCAACTTCAAACAAGGTAAACCAAGCCTACACGTAAAAATAAGGTAAAACATCCAAAAGCAGCTTGCGTGAGGGATACGGAGCATGCCGTTAGGCAGTGCGCAGCGCAGCGTAGCACCGAAGCGTTAGCGTAGTGCGCAGTAGCCCGACCCGAGCGCAGCGAGGGACACGCCCAAAAATCTAACATCAAGTAAAATATAAAATTTTATCTAACCTAAACGTATTTATCTAACCTTGTAACCGTATTCTTTTAACAACCGTTGTTTATCTCGCCAATCAGGTACAACTTTGACGTACAAAGATAAATGCACAGGACTTTGTAAAAATTTCTCTATCTCTTGCCTTGCTAATATACCTATACGCTTGATGGCTTTACCCTGTTCTCCTATGATAATTTTTTTTTGAGTGTCCCGCAAAACAATGATATCCGCTTGTATATGTATTTTTTTGTTTTTTTCATCTAATCCAAAAGTGTTTATGACTACTTCCACAGAATAGGGTATCTCCTTAGCATAGCGCAAAAATATTTTTTCCCGAATTATCTCACTGACAAAAAAACGTTCATTTCTATCGCTCAATTGGTCTGCGTCATAATATAAAGGACCTTCGGGCAAGATCTGCTCTAATTTTCTGATAATAAACTCCGTATGAATACCCATTAAAGCAGATATCGGCAAAATTTCATTTTCAGGGAGTAGAGCATGTATTTTATCTACTTTTTCATTTATTTCATTTTGGGTAAAAAGGTCAATTTTGTTGATTAACAGTAAACAAGGTTTTTGTACTTTTTTGACCTTATCCTCTATATGCGGATTGATTTTAAGCGTTTGTCCGTCGATAAGCCACAGAATAGCATCGGCGTCAGATAAGGAGTCGTAGATGAAATTAAGCATGGCTTTATGAAGTTCATATTTTGGTTCTAACATGCCAGGGGTATCTGAAAAAATGATTTGGCAAGCATTTGAAGTATAAATTCCGAGTATTCTGTGTCGGGTGGTTTGTACTTTTGGGGTAACGATACATAATTTTTGTCCCAGAATTTGGTTGAGCAAAGTGGATTTACCTGCGTTAGGTTCGCCTACTATTGCCACGAAGCCTGATTTGAAAGTCATATTTCAAATATACATAAAAAAGAACTTTGCTTATTGAGTTTATTTTTCTCTTACACAAAGGATAGTAGTCAAAGAGTTAAAGGTTAGATTTTGATTTTTTTGGGCGTGTCCTTGTGGGCGTTACGCTGCGCGTATGCCCACAAGGTCGGCGTGCTACGGGCTAACGGTGCTGCGCACTGCTTACGCACCCTCCGCATGCCTCACGCAAAGAACATTGCTTGTAAGCCAATTCCATTCATTCAAATTTAACTTTGTAAGTATATGAAAATGAACACTAAACAAGATAAAAATACATTTTAACCTTGTAAACACTTGAAAATGAGTGAAAAACAAGGTAAAATTTATTCAATCAGGGTTAAAGGATCGTTAAAGCCTCTCTATTCAAGGTTTAACCTTGAATATAGTATATACTTGAAAATCAATACAAAACAAGGTAAAATAACAACATTTGAAACAAGATAAAAATTTTTAACCTTGTAAGTATTTGATAATGAACTTCAAACAAGGTAAACCAAGCATACACGTATAAAATAAGGTAAAACATCCAAAAGCAGCTTGCGTGAGGGATACGGAGCATGCCGTTAGGCAGTGCGCAGCGCAGCGTAGCACCGAAGCGTTAGCGTAGTGCGTAGTAGCCCGACCCGAGCGCAGCGAGGGACACGCCCAAAAAGATAAAACATTAGAACTGTATGATAAAAAAGTCCCTTTACATATTAAAGGGACTTGGTAGGTAAATCAATATCCTAAACATGAGTTAGTCCTGTATAACAAGACTACTTTTATCTACTTTTCGATTACGCAGCTTCTCTTTGTGTTTTTTGACAATATGTTCCAAAGCATTATAGACTTCGTCTAAGGCTTTTTCGAAAGTTTTGGAGCGAGATTTGACCGTTTCTACTTTTTGGCTCATGTCCAATTTGACCTCCACAATTTTGTTTCCTGCATCGGCATCTTTGTCTAAACGCAAATATACCTCCGCACTGATAATATGATTAAAAAATTGATTTAATTTACCAAGACGCTCCTCGATTAAAGCTATTAACTTTTTGTCAGCGTCAAAGTGAATGGACTGAATGGTGATTTTCATAGCCTTAATGAATTAAGGGTTTGACATTAGGACTCAATTATACGAAATTTTTATTAAAAAGTCAAAATAGAGCAAAGAAATGTTACACGTTTTACTCTAAGTCATTGACTAATAGAGATGAGATTAGATTACGGAATACCCCATATAATTAAGTCTGTTTTTCCTTTACACAGCAAATAAGCTTAATAAGGTTAAAATTTTAACTTTTTGGGCGTGTCCTTGTGGGCGTTACGCTGCGCGTATGCCCACAAGGTCGGCGTGCTACGGGCTAACGGTG
>JANWVE010000159.1 GCA_025057675.1 Bacteroidia bacterium | reverse complement strand
ACCATCTTTTCCATCATCTACGATAGGATTTCCATCCTTCCATTTACCATCAAGGTAACCATAGAAATGCTGAGCTGCACTGGGGTTGCCATAAGGAGTAAAGTCATTATTGTAATAGACAAACTTGCTCATGATAATTTTCTCACCTGGTTCGTCAATAGTACCATCCTTGTCATTGTCTATACCATCACCAGGGTCTGCAATAGGACCTTCAAAAAAGTCTATTCCTATTGCTGGAAGAGAGTTTCCGTATCCCGATACCCCTTCGTCAAGACCATCTCCATTATAACAGAAGCCTAAGCCAAGTAATGTGTCACAGCCCACATAGTCATCAGCATAGTTACCCAAGTCAGGGTCTACCCACTGACCAATGTAAGTCTGGTTAAGGGTATTAGTAGATTTGTTAATGATTTTACTTTTATAGAAGGTAGCATTGTTCATTTCATCATTTGTAACGAAAGCAAAAGCCATGGTTTGAATTTCAATACCAATAGGTTCTGCACTAGTTTCACTGTGAATATTTCCTTTGTCATTATAAACCCACCATATAGCCTGGTCTCCAAATATAGCAGGATAGTCACCGGAGTTCGGATCATATATGCCATTTCCGTCTATGTCTTCAAAGGGAGCTAGATCTGGGTCAGATAAACTCTTTTTTGCAGGCCAATCTATTATATTTTTAGGTATAACAAAGGAACCTGATGATACAGCACCGGTTTGATAAGCATTGATAAAGGCATCTACCTCAGATTTGAATACAGTGAAATGCTTGTCATATTTCAAGCAAGTAGCTGGGTCTATATCTGCGGTAGCATCGAGTGGTCCAGGATAAAAATCTGTACCCGTTTGGCGATATGTTTGGGCGGCTAAGCGTAGCTGTCCTCCCCCATCATACCCACCTATCCAGATAGCACCTGCAAATAAAGCATGTTTTGGAGTGGCACCTGGTGTATTATTTTTAGGCACTTCGTACCTAGGGCTACCCACAAGATCCCACCACATGTCCCCGCCATTCATTAATGTAGTGCGGACATTATTTATGTCTAATTGGGCAAAGGAGGTGGGCGCAGCACAGCCACCTGATATACGTTCGCTGCGCCCTGTCTTTCCTCCCCCAATATTCTCCCTTGCTATCAGTCCTCCACTAAGGAACAGAAGGACTAGCAATGATATCATCTTTGAGCAGTTGACTGAATATATGAAACCTGTATTCATACACATTTTCAAATTTTAAGTTAGACAAAATTTATGTTAAAATGAAATAATTACACCAAGTCGGGTTCTACGAGGAAGTCCATAGTTATCAGGATTGTTAACACGAATAGAGTATAAGTCTCTGTAAGAAGCAACATTAGTTTGCTGTTGTAAGAATATCTGTGCTATCGCGTGATTCAGATAGCCGTCGTCATCAGGTTGTCCTGAAAACTGGTAAACACTTTGAATATTTTTGTTATTAAATACATTTTGAATTTGTAGATATACATTAAGGTTAAGAGTTTTACTACCTTTCTCTCCCCCTCCCACCTTGATTTGGAAATCCTTGTCTAATCGAATGTTAGCACGGAAGTTGGCAGGTAGTCTTGCACTGTTAGGATTACCTACAAGTGTGGTGCGTTGAACAGCGCTAGCATCTACAGTACGGATGGGGAAGAGAATTCTACTGTAAGGGGTACCTGAACCTGCACGAAGTGTTAAATTAACCCCAAAGTCTTGGAGTACTTTACGTAGTTTTTCAGGTCCGTTATAGAACTCACCTCTACCATAACGATAGTCAGCGGTTACTACTAAGGCATGACGCTGGTCAAAATCCAATGCTAGGGGAGTGCGTAGATTAGGCTGACCGCTGTTAACCAAGCTAGCAGCAGAACGATCGTTAGAACCTGTTCCATCAGCAAATTGTAGTGTATATATCACATTGAGCTGTAAATTAGAGTTTTCACCTGGACGTTTTTCATATTCAAAAGTGAACCCTTTGACTGTACCAAAATCTATATTTTCGTAGGTAGTATAATTTATGGGGTATGCGTATGACCTATTAACTATATTGATTTGGTCGCGCAGCTCACGATAGTATCCGTTAATAGTCAATGCCATCTTCTTATTGAGAGCAGTTTTGAAACCTAGAGCATAATCTATGGTTCTATCTGCACGCAAGTTAGGGTTGTTGATAGACTCAGTTGCATTAGCTACTAAATACAAGTAATCTACAGCGGTAGTAGCTAAGGGTGAGATGATTAAGTTTGTAGATGCAGGACGTTGGGTAAGAACGTCATAATGTGCAAAAAATACAGCCTGATCTGTGATAGGGAATGAAAAGGCTAAGCGAGGCATAATATTGACTTGAGGCTTGTAGTCCACGAAAGCACCTTCGGTAAGCTTATCACCGTTCTTAAGATAAGGATAAGCCCTGCCGTTGGTACCAAAAATCAAGTTAGGTAGTTTTTCTACGCCATTAGCATCATAAAACTTAGGAAACACAGAACTGGATTTGGGATCACTAAAGCCCACAATAGCGCTGGGGTTTGTAGGATTATTTATATATACTGTCCAATCATCTTTAACATTATCAGGTACTACTAAAGCTGGGTTGTTCATGGCACGGACCTCACCTGCTGTATAATATTCATATAGTACAAACGGATTTTTAAGTACTTTCTGATTAGCATCAAATCGGTCTATACGTAATCCTACGTTCATAATTAAGTTGTTAATCTCAAACTTGTCTTGAATAAACCCCGCAATATAAATAGGACGGAACGCAGATATAGGTCTGTTCACTGTATCTTTGAAAAAATCAGAGAAGGTTGGCTGCTTGCCTCTGTATCTTTTACCAAGATGATTATATCCATAATATGTAATAAAGCTATTACCATTGTTAAGCAGCTCGTTCGTGGTAAATAAGTCCAAAGAATAGAAAGAGGGGTCAAGACCATCTGTGTTAATCCATTCAGTACTGTTGATAGGCATACCAAGCTTTTGGCGAAGCTTTTTATCAAAATCAGTCTGAGCAGCAGCATTATATAAAGGCTTATGATTTACATATCCTGTCCATATTCCATTAGCGTCCCTTACTAGCTCGATAGATGAAGAGTCAGGTGTTTGTAGGTGCGCGTTAGCTTTCTGACGCATCAAACGCCACAATCCTATCGGAGAAATAGCCCAGAAAGATTGACTTCTCTGCTCCATTTCTAAACCTGCGGTAATATTATGTCCTCTGTACTCTCCAGAGCCCATAGCAGTGAAGCGGAACTGTCGGTCATCTACGTAACGTGCAAATCCATGTACAGTTCCTGGTGCAGAATATAAACCATAAATACTCTGAGGAACGTCCCCATTCCGTAGCCCTCTTAGAGCAGCTAACTCCGCAAGAGTATAAATGCTATCCCCTTTCTCTTCCTCTAACTTATAAGCTAACTGTGTGTACTTGACCAAATAAGGATTTTGAGTACCAGGCGTGAAAACAGGGTTAGTGAACGTATATCCTACATTATCATAAAAAGGAGTGAAGGACAAGGTGTCGTTAAAAGGATGCTCACTGAATAAATAATCTAAATTGTACGTATAGATAGGTCTAAATTTTTGCTCAAACTTGCCTACATATCCATAGTCAAACAAATTATACTTATGGCGAGGGTCGTACTGTCTTTCTTGGCTGGCTGAATAGTCTAGCTGAACCTGGTAGTAAACGTTCTTTAGACGCTTATCCACGTATTTCCCCGCTCTATTTTTTGTAGTTGAGTCAGGGGGTGCATCAGCAAAGCGTTGAGTAAAACGTAAAAAGCCGCGATAAGTGTACCTATTACTAATCCGATTAGCATCAGATGCAAATAAACTCCGGGTAGCTTGCCATAGCTGATCGGTCGTATAGTCGTAGTTAGCACCTGCAGTGATATTTATAAACTCAGTGGGCTGATAGTCTAGTTTTCCATTAACTGTATAACGCAGTGCTCTGTTATTTGGTTTGAACTTCTGCGTATACATATCATTCTTAGTCAAAAACTCTGCATTGTATAGTAGTGCAGATTTATCATCATTATACCTGTATGGTTTTTCTCTAATTTCATTTAGTTTCTCCTCTTTTACTTGCCAAATAGGTACACGAGAGGGAAACCTATCTTTTTGGTACTCTATCTCTGCGGCTAACATGTAGCCTAGTATTGTTTTTTTCAAATATTGTGTGCTGTCTGTGGCAGATCTGATGGGTTGTCCATTTTTATCTTTAGCGGTAGTTTTGAGAATAGGACCAATAAACGTTAAACCTGCTAAGTTGTAGTTATATGGGTCAAGAAACTTAGAGGTTACCCCTTCCCCTGTTACGCTAAAATTTTGTGCCGCACCTCTAGTAGTAATGTTGATCACTCCTCCTGCCGCATCACCGTACATAGCAGGAACGCCTCCCGTAATAATGTTCAAGCTACCTATAGCCTGCTGTGGAAGGTTAAGTGAACCCACCACTTTCATACCATCTATGAAAAAAACGGAGCCTGTTGAACGTTGTCCACCAATGTTTAGCCCCTTCCCATCATCACGCTGAAAAGTACCTCCTGCAAGACCTGCAGCATCAGCAATGTTACGGGTAGGTAAATTCCTCAATTGCTCGCCTGTAAAAGTACCACCTAATGCAGTTTTATCCTTCTCAATAATAGGTGCTTCGGTTTCAACTACAACGGTCTGCGTAGTAACGCCATCGTCAGGTTCCATCTCTAGATTTAAGAAAGTAGTTTTAGCAGGTATTATCTGAATCTTTGTAGCCTCAATATTCTTATATCCTACAAAAACTGCTTTCAATGTGTACTCACCAGGCATTAAGGGAGTAATCTCATAATTTCCCTCTATATCTGTCGTAGTACCTCCCTTTTGTATTCCCCCTTGTTCAACTACTATACTAACAAAAGGTAGCCCCTCTTTGGTTTTAGCATCTTTAAGTACTCCTTTGAGTTTACCCACACCTCCCTGTGCATGCGCGTACCGCGCCGTGCCTAGCGGTACAAGTATGGTCAATACCCATAATAATGCGGTTTTTACGTACTTATTCATAAAGGTTAAGATGTTAATTGATTGAGAAGGCTAAAATACAAATAAAGTGTTTATTAGCATAATTTTGGTTTATTTTTTTTTAACAAAGATCGTTTTTAACCTTGAAGTAAATTGATTTTCAAAATTTTATATGCAAGTACTTCAGAGAGTCTGACTTTGGAACTATATGACCAACCCGCTATATGCGGTGTGAGAATAGCGTTTGAAAATGAAGCAATCTTTTGTAAAACTTCTTTCTCTCTATCCGAATATGTGGCAAAATCTTCATTCGGTAATACATCTAAACCTAATGCAGCAATCTTCCCAATTTCTAATCCTTTCAATACATCTTCTAAAACAGCTATTTTACCTCGTGCCATATTTAGTAAAACAATACTCTTCTTAAATCGCATTAACCATTCTAAATTTATCCAACCTTGTGTTTCAGGAGTTAAAGGAACATGAAAAGTAATAATATCTGCCTCTTCGTACAATCGCTCTAAACTCGCTTCAGTTACATACAGATTAGAAAAATGCATTTTATATTTATCGTATGCTAATACCTGCATTTCAAAACCGTGCAAACGTTGAGAAAGCGCGTATCCTACGTTGCCATATCCTATGATGCCTATTGTTTTACCTTTGAGTTCAAAACCTCTATTCTGTTCTCTGTTCCATTCTAAACGTTTTGCCCCTTCATTAGCCGTGCATATATTTCGGGCTAAACTTAATAGCACTCCCACAGTGAATTCCGCTACAGCATCTCTATTTCCTTCGGGCGCGTTAATAATCTTTATGTTACGCTTTTTACATTCTATTTCATCAATGTTATCTATTCCTGAACCCACCTTTGCAATAAACCTTAATCTACTCGCATTATCTAACATTTTTTTATCCACGGGTGTATGGCTGCGCATAACTATACCTTCGTACTCTGATATTTGAACAAGAATGTCCTCGTAAGACAAATTTGGCATGTAATTGCATATAAAACCGTGATGAGAAAGAACGTCTATCAAAACAGGGTGAATATCATCTACAATTAAAACTTTCATGCAACAAAGTTATAGACTTTGTTCTCTACCTGTTGTTGACTATATAAAAATACATATACTTCATTCTCACTTGCTAAAATCTTACCTGAACGGTCAGAAATAGTGCATGAGCGGTGAGTCTTGTTACATGAATGGTTAATTCTAATACATTAAAAATCAGATTTTTGTATCAAGATGAAGGATAGTTTCACAAAGTAGTTTTTTACTTTTTGGGCGTGTCCTTGCCCACGGCTCGCTGCGCTCGTGTGGGCAAGGTCGGCGTGCTACGGGCTAACGGTGCTGC
>JANWVE010000158.1 GCA_025057675.1 Bacteroidia bacterium | reverse complement strand
GGCGCAGCACCGTTAGCCCGTAGCACGCCGACCTTGTGGGCATACGCGCAGCGTAACGCCCACAAGGACACGCCCAATACACTTTATTCTAAATTCTAATTATTCTAATGTGTCGTCTTCAAATAATGCGTATAAGAAATAACCGCATTCAGACTATTTAACTTTGGAATAGCACCTGTTTCATAATCTCCATAAAAATAATTCTCCGCTTTGGGATTTTTAAAGTCCACAAACTGACCCACAGGTACCTTAGATGAAAACCCATAATCTATCCCAACACTTACTTCACCTGTTTTGCGCTGCAAAGTCCCACCTATACTAAAATGAATGATATCCCAAGTAGAAGTATTATTTGAAATACTTAACTGCTCTTGATTTTCATACTCGTTAAACTGATCCTCCGTAAGCACGTAAGAGTAAGATAGATTACTCCTTATGCCCATTTGCATACTTATATTCTTTTTAAGCTCATGTTCAAAGCCTATAGCAATATTGATTACAGGATTTTTATATTCATTGAGCCACAGAAATTTGCCTACATTAGGTACGTAAACATTATCAGGCTTGAACAACGGTAAAGAGTCTGACTTTATGATATAATAGCGATTTTGTTTAGCAAAACCCTCCAAAGCAATAGCTAATCTTCCTTTTCTAGAATGATACTCAATTCCCAAAGCAATAGAAGCAGGACTGGCGTACCGAGAACGAAGATTAGTACGCCTATCTGTTATGCTGTGAGAGATGTAATTAGGATTATTCGGAATGGCATACTCTATATTTGTAATAGTTTCTTCCCGTTGAACATTGGCTAAACCAAAAATAGGTACAGAGGGAAACGTAATTGCTAAACCATATCTCCAAGGTTTTTTACGATGGTTTCGAGCAAAACCTATTTTGGTAATAGTTCTTATATCATTATAGGACAATGACATAGTATTATCTGAAGAAGCAATGTATGCCTGTGATTTAGGGAATACACGTATGTATGAATTAGATACATAACTTTGAAAGCGATACGCTAAAAATTGTGTTACTCCAAAAGAAAAGTTATCTGATATTTTATAGCTTAACGCTCCACCTGCCCACTGCTCATTTACCTGGTTGTTATATTCAAATGCACCTACGTAATCCTCTAAACCAGGTTCGTTAGTAATTACGTTTGTAGAAAAAACGTGCCTAACATTAAACCGAATATGGCTGTTTAATCTAGTAAGCAAAGTATATCCCGCTCTGAGTTTTTTATTTTTCTTAAAAAACACTATACCCGATATCATCTGTGGATAAGTATTATACTGATTAGAGATTAAAGGTAGATTGTGTCCTGCACCGTTTTCTAATGTAAAAAACTCTACTTTGTAGATGTTCGCACTTACCGAAAGTTCTTTTTTCTCAATAAATGGTAATAAAGCAGCATTGTAGAAAATAGCAGCATTATCATTAGCTCCTGCTACGGCAGCCCCTCCCATAAGTGCAGATCTACCTCCATACTGCTGAGTCCAATAATGATTATCCTGACTTAAAAGAGTGTTACTCCTTAAACAAACAAGTATAAAACAAACAAGTATAAAAAGTGTTAGACTAAAAGCATTTTTAGTATTCATAAAGAAATAATCTAATCACAAATATCCGTTTTTTTCTAATTTTGCACAAAATATGTTTGATGTTCCTGAACGTTTTAAGCATTGTAGATTAGATAACTACATCATATCGGATAGTTTTATTTCACAAAAAGAAGCCATTGAGCAAGCATATCAAATCTTGGATTATTTGAGAAGATATTACAAAAAAAACTTGCTTCAAAAACTTTTTAGAAGAAAACATAACATCAAGGGTATTTATTTAGTTGGACCTGTGGGAGTAGGTAAAACCCATATCTTATGTAGTTTTATCAATATGTTAGAGGATATCCGCTGCGCTTACTTACATTCCAGCACTTTGTTTATGGCTTATCTACATCGCCCTGACGAATATGCTAAAAAGTTAGCCAAATATTATGATGTGGTCTGCATAGATGAAATAGAACTAGACGACCCAGGCAACGCGGCAAGATTTATGCGCATACTACATTTACTGAACAATCTGGGCGTTTTTCTAATTTGTACCTCTAACGTTGACCCTGAAAGCTTTATCGAAAGCGGTTATCAAGATGAAAAATTCTATAAGTTTATTTCTAATGAATTCCGAGAACAATACAAGGTTATCTTTATTAACGGCGAAGATTACAGGATAAAACTTGCTAAAAGAGGTGCTTTTTATATTGGAGAGAAAAAACATACTCAACGTTTATTGACAGAAAAGTTGAACCAATACAAAGCAAAAAAGCAATTCACTTTTACACAGTTAATCTACTACTTGACAGAAACAGACCGTAGAGAAGTAAAAAAAATGCTCACGCAATATGAGGCTATTAGTATAGAGGATGTTCAAATTACTTCCAGTGCAGACGCCCTCCGCTTGCTTAATTTTTTAGATGATATTTACCAGTCTAATCATTTAATTGATTTATATGTAACAGCAAAACAAGACTTCAAAGAATGGTATACCAAACAAAACATAGGTTATGATGATTATCAAGAACGAATAGCGCTCAAATTTGAGCGTACTATATCTCGCATTAAGGGACTTTGCGAAGCTAATTATATTACCACTGAACTTAATACTACTCAATAGCGTTATTTAACCATGGAAAAAGTAGAATTGTTACAAAAGTATATCGATTATGTATCCAAACAAGGTGAAAGACCAAGTACAGTTAGCAAACTTACATTTGCCATTGGCATCAAAGAAAGCGACTTTTACACTCATTTCTCTTCATTAAAACAAATAGAACAGTTTTACTGGACACAAACTCATCAAACAGTAGTAAATACAATAACACAACAAGAGGTATATGCGAACTATTCTGTACGAGAAAAGCTGTTGAGCTATGCTTTTACCTTGATAGAATTTCTTAAACAAAATCGCTCTTTTGTGCAGATAGTATTAAAAAAGAACTGCGATGCATTAAAAGCCTATAAACAAGATTTGAAAGCCTATGTAGAGCCGTTAATTACAGAAGGGACACAAAAAGGTGAAATTGAAGACCGTATGTTTTTAACGCAGCACTACTCTAATGTGATTATACAAAGCTTAATAGCAATTCTCTACTTTTGGATAAAAGATGAAAGCACAAATTTTGAAAAAACAGATGTATATGTAGAGAAGTCTATTAACTTTATCATGGATATTTTGCACAAAAACTGGATAGATACGGGGTTAGATTTTCTAAAGTATCAGTTTAAGCGAGCTTAACAAGTGAGGCACTGATTTAAATTTTTAGTAGTTCTATCATAATTTTAATAAGCAATTTTATAGTAATGATTTCTTGGGCGTGTCCCTTCGCTGCGCTCGGGCCGGCGTGCTACGGGCTGCGCTATCGCTTCGGTGCGAAGCCCCTCGCCCACTTTTTTACTCTTGCCTATGGGATGGGCGGGTGGGGGCGCAGCACCTTAGCCCGTAGCACGCCGTCCTTGTGGGCATACGCGCAGGCCTAACACCCACAAGGACACACCTGAAAAATCCCATTAAAGAAGCTTATTAACAAGGTCTAATATAGTAATACCATCGGCTTCTGCATTGAAATTCAAAATTACCCTATGTCGTAAAATAGGCTGTGCCACAGCTTGTACATCCTCAATGTCAGGAGAATACTTACCATGTATGAGGGCATTTGCCTTAGCTCCAATAATCAAATACTGCGACGCTCTAGGACCTGCTCCCCAAGAAACATATTTCTTGACAATATCAGGTGCAACCCCCGAATGTATCCGTGTTTTATGTACTAATTTGACCGCATACTCAATCACATTATCCGCCACAGGCACTTCCCTCACTAACTTTTGAAAATATAAAATCTCTTGTCTGCTTAATATTTTTTCAATTTCTATTTTTTGCGGAGTAGTAGTTGTTTTTACAATTTGAACTTCCTCTTGATAAGAAGGATAATCTACCCAAATGTTGAACATAAAACGGTCTAGCTGTGCTTCGGGTAGAGGATAAGTACCCTCCTGTTCAATAGGATTCTGTGTTGCTAATACAAAAAACGGCAATTCTAACGTATATTTTTTACCTGCATTAGTAACAGAAAATTCCTGCATGGCTTCTAACAAAGCCGCTTGCGTTTTAGGAGGTGTACGGTTAATTTCATCCGCTAAAACAATATTCGCAAAAACAGGTCCCTTGATAAATCTGAATTGCTTGCCATGTTCGCTATCTTCTAAAATTTCACTTCCTGTAATATCAGAAGGCATTAAATCTGGAGTAAATTGAATACGATTAAAACTTAACCCCAGAGCGTCTGCCAAAGTGCGCACTAATAGTGTTTTGGCAAGTCCTGGCACACCTACTAATAAACAATGCCCCTGACTGAAAATACAGGTTAATAATTGCCGTACAATATCCTCCTGTCCTACAATTTGTTTAGCAATTTCCCGAGTTAAAGCAGTATACTTCTCTCCTAATGCTTGGGCTGCTGCTACGGCATCTTGGTAGATTATCTTTTCCATATCTCTAATTCTTTGCAATTAAATGATTTATCCCGAATTTCTACATAAACTTTCTTAGAATTTTCTTTAACCCATTCTTGGTATACTTGGTTTCTTTTTTCAGATAGTGCTGCATTTTGAATACGTTCATAATCATCATTGAGGTTAGCTATATGAGAAGGTATGCGCTTTTCTAAAATCAAAATACGGTAGCCTTTTTTACCGTCATAATGTGTATAAGAAAAAGGTTCAGTTACTTCACCTTCTTTCAAATCTTGTATTTTGAAATATACTTCACTTTCTAAAAGTTTAGCAGGAATACGATTTCGACCTGTCTGTGGATTGGTTAGGAAGCCGCCTGTTTCTACGGTCTGTTTATCTTCTGAAAATTCTTTAACCGCTTTAAGAGGAGATATTTTTTTATTTATTATCAACTTTCGAATACTATCTAAGCGTAAAACGGCTTGTCCATCATCAGTGGAAGTAGTTTTAGGTTTAATCAAAATATGGCGTGTATGGACCTGTTCGCCTTTTTGCTCTAAGGTCTGAATGATGTGCCATCCGTACATACTTTCCACGGGTTCAGACACTTTACCGATAGGTAGGGTAAAAGCTACGGCTTCGTATTCGGGAACTAACTCCCCTCTTTTTGTCCAACCGATGTCTCCTCCATTTACAGCACTACCTGTATCATCAGAAGTATCTCGGGCTACTTTTTCAAAATCTAACTCTCCTCTCACAATAGCTTCACGCAAGTTTTTAGCTACCTTGTATGCAGTTTCAATTTGGTTTTTACTCATGGTAGGAAATATGACTATCTGGCGAATTTCTAGTTCTTCCTCATACACAGGTAAGGAGTCCTTAGGAATTTTTTCAAAAAAATCTTTAACTTCCTTGGGGGTTATTTTAACGTCACCCGTAACTTTATTTTGCATAGTTTGAACAATAAGAAGTTCTTTGATTTGCGAGCGCATATCAATTTTAAATTGTGAAAGCGGTTTACCGTAGAGTTCCTCTAATTTTTCTTTACTACCTAAGCGTTCGATAAACATACTTATACGTTTATTGAGTTCGCGTTCTACGCGATCATCAGGTACAGTAATGCTATCTATACGCGCGCGGGAGAGTAAAAGCTTGCTGGCTAAAAGTCCGCTAAAAATTTCGCACTTAAGCGTACCATCATCTTGTTCACCGCTCATAATCAACTCATTATATTCTCTTTCAAGGTCTGACCTCAATACAATATTATCTCCTACTACGGCAATAATCTCATCTAATACTATTCCTTTACTTTCGGATACATTTTCTTGTGTATATGCCCATAAAAAATTAAAAAATAAGATAAACAGACTTAATCTTATCCGCATAGGGTGCGAAAATACTAAATTATGCGCTATACGGTTTTTTATTTTGTTGAGTAATTTTGATGTATTGAGTGGATGAGATAATATATTTTCGTAAATTTTTTAAGTATGTCTCGATCGCAGCGAGGGACACACCTAAAAAATAATTTTACTTTTGGGCGTGTCCCTTCGCTGCGCTTCGGGTCGGGCTACTACGCACTGCGCTATCGCTTCGGTGCTACGCTGCGCTGCGCACTGCCTGACGGCATGCTCCGTATCCCTCACGCAGCAGCTGTTGAATGTTTTACATGATTTTTAAACATACAGTAGCTTTACCTTGTTTAATATGGGTTATCAACTACTTACAAGGTTAAAATTTTTTACCTTATTTGAAATGGTCTTATTTTACCTTGTTTTACATTCATTTTCAAGCATATATAAGCTTAAACCTTGAACGCATAGACTTTTTGCAATCCTTTAACCCTGATTCCCAAAATTTTACTTTATTTTGAACTGATTT
>JANWVE010000157.1 GCA_025057675.1 Bacteroidia bacterium | reverse complement strand
CGCAGCACCGTTAGCCCGTAGCACGCCGACCTTGCCCACACGAGCGCAGCGAGACGTGGGCAAGGGCACGCCCAAAAAAACATATAACCTGCCTAATTCAAGTGTAAAATCTTTTTATCTATAACTTGTTTTTGTTTATTTTTGCTCACTTGCCATGATAAAACAACCCATAAAATTCGGTACTGATGGCTGGCGAGCCATTATCGCAGAGGATTTTACAACGCATAATTTATCTCGTGTAGCCAAAGCCACAGCACTATGGATACACAAAAACTACCCTCATAAACTACGTGTAGCCATAGGATACGACTGCCGATTCATGGGAGCAAAGTTTGCACAACAAGTGGCTGAAACCTTAACCAATATGGGTATAGAGGTTGTTTTAAGCAATAGCTTTTGCTCTACCCCCATGATTTCTTTGGCTACCGTGCATTTTAATTGTGCCGCAGGAATTATCATCACGGCTAGTCATAACCCACCCGAATACAGTGGTTACAAGATAAAAGGCTACTTTGGCGGTCCAGCTACCCCAGAAATGATTACCGAAGTAGAAAACTTGATTGACTCACCCATTACACAAACTTTTACCCCTGCAACTATCCAAAAAGAAGACTTTGAGGCACTTTATATTAACCACCTCAAACAAAATTTTGACATTGACCTTATTCGTAAAAAAGTCTATGTAGTATACGACGCAATGTACGGTGCAGGACAGCGCGTATTAGACAAATTAGCCCTCAAAGGAACATTCTTACATTGTGAGTACAACCCTTCTTTCATGGGGCAAGCGCCTGAACCTATTCATAAAAACCTCGCTCAACTTTCTAAAGCGGTTTCTAAAATTAGTCAGGAAGACCAAAACCAGCACTTGTTAATTGGCTTAGCTACCGACGGCGACGCAGACCGCATCGGTCTATATGATGAAAACGGGCGATTTATAGACTCACATCATATCCTTTTACTGCTTATCTACTATTTGCACAAAGAAAAAGGACTATCAGGCAAAATTGTTACTACTTTTTCTTGTACTCAAAAAATTGCAGAATTGTGTAAAAAATATAATCTACCCCATGAAATCACTAAAATTGGCTTTAAGTACATTTGTCAAATCATGTTAAACGAGAAAGTAATTGTTGGGGGCGAGGAGTCAGGTGGCATTGCCATTATCGGAAATGTACCCGAGCGAGATGGTATTTTCATCGGTCTGACCATTATGGAGTTTATGGCAAAAACAGGCAAAAAACTCTCTGAATTGGTTAAAACTATTTATAGTGAGATTGGCACTTTTGCTATGGAACGCTACGATTTACATGTTTCAGAAGTAGAAAAACAGCATATTATTACACAATGTAAAAACAACACATATACACACTTCGGCAGCTTAAGAGTCAAAAGTGTAGAAAATATAGATGGCTATAAATTCCATTTTGAAAACAGTGAATGGGTAATGATACGCCCTTCAGGTACAGAACCTATCCTTCGTGTGTATGCAGAAGCGGCTACCTCTGAACGAGCTTTTGAAATTCTAAATCAAACGAAAAATACTATTTTATCTCCGCAGAATTCTTAATTTTGAACTATGAAACATAAAACCATTTTAGAGAATGCCATCAAAGCCATGCGCGAAAGAACATATTACGCGCAGTATCCCGAAGCACCATCAGGTAAAATTTACGGTGAAACGGCTAATGAAGATGCTAAAAAACGCTTTGAAACCCTTTCGCAGAGTAACTTTACTCAACTTTTACAACAGGGTGCAGCAGGTACTGTAGGGGAGGAAAGTTCGCCTTATGGTGTTCCTATCAAAGTGCAGTACCCTACTTTTAGTGTAGATACTCTTATCCAAAACGCGCAGAATGCACAAAAATCGTGGGCGAACACAAGTTATGCGCAGCGTGCAGATATCTTAATTGAGACTTTAGAGCAAATGAAAAGCCTCTTTTTCGATATTGCCTATGCGACTATGCACACCACAGGACAAGCTTTTATGATGTCTTTTCAAGCATCAGGACCGCATGCTGCTGACCGCGCTTTGGAAGCTATCGCTGTGGGGTATGAAGAGTTAAGCCGCTATCCTGTTACTACGGTACGCTGGGATAAGCCCCTTGGCAAGGTAAATGCAGTATTAGATAAACGTTTTTATGTTGTACCTCGTGGTATAGGTTTAGTAATCGGATGTTCTACTTTTCCCGTTTGGAATACAGTACCTGGGGTTTATGCTAATCTCATTACTGGCAACCCTACTATTGTTAAACCTCACCCCAAAGCTATTCTACCCATAGCAATATGGATAGCTAAAATGCAAGAAGTATTCAAAAATGCAGGAATTGACCCGCATATCATTCAGCTTGCACCTGACTCTACTCAGAATCCCATCACTAAACTATTAGCAGAGCATCCTGCTATAAAACTTATTGATTTTACAGGCAGCTCTCATTTTGGCAATTACATTGAGAACCTTCCTAATAAGATTACTTTTACAGAAAAGTCAGGGGTAAATTCAGTTATTATTGAGTCTTTTGCTGATGTAGAGAATGCTTTAGATAATTTAGCTTTTTCAGTTTCTCTGTATAGCGGACAAATGTGTACAGCACCTCAAAACTTTTTCATTCCTAAAAATGGAGTGGATACCAATATTGGACATCTCTCTTTTGACGAGGTAGTACAGAAATTTGCTGATAAAGTAAAAGGATTAGCCCAAAATCCTAAGATGGGTGCAGGTGTGCTGGGGGCTATTCAAAGCGAGGATACTTATCAACGCATACAAAATACAAAAAATCAGGGCTATAAGGTGATATTAGAACCTCAGCCTATTCAAAATCCTGAATTTCCTAATGCACGTACGAGTAGCCCATTGCTCATTCAGGTAAATGCTACTGAATACGAAAAATACGCCCAAGAGCTTTTTGGTCCTATTGCCTTTATTATTCAAACCGAGAACGTAGAGCAGAGTGTAGAGTTAGCTAAAAAATTAGTGGAGGATAAGGGCGGTTTAACCCTGTCTGTTTATACAGCCAAACCTGATGTCAAAGAAAACATTTTGCATAGTTTGTTACCCGTATCTATTGCGATAGCTTTTAATCTTTCAGGTCCCACTTGGGTCAATCAATCTGCGGGCTTTTCGGATTTTCATGGTACGGGAGGAAACAAGGCAGGCAATGCGGCTTACACAACGCCTGAATTTATTGTCAAACGTTTCACTGTGGTAGGTGTAAGAGAACAAGCATAATGTTTTGATATTTTTTTGGGCGTGTCCTTGTGGGCGTTACGCTGCGCGTATGCCCACAAGGTCGGCGTGCTACGGGCTGACGGTGCTGCGCCCCACCCGCCCACCCCCTGGGCAAGAGTTTGAGAGCATGGGCTTGGGGCTTCGCACCAAGCCTGACGGCTTGCCCTTCGCATGCCTCACGCAAGCGGCTATCAAACTAAGTCTATTTATACAAAATGTAACCTTGTAACTACCTGAAAATGAAAACTAAAAAAGTTAAAATATATTTTTACCCTGTAAATGTTTGAAAATCAATTGAAAATAAGGTAAAGCATAAGTGTTCAAGGTTAAGAAGTATAGAAAGTCCATATATTCAAGATTTAACCTTGTATATGCTTGAAAATCAATCTCAAAGAAAGTAAAACAATAACATTTGAAACAAAGTAAAAAATTTTAACCTTGTAAATACCTAATAATCAATCTAAAATAAGGTAAAGCAAAAGTACATATACAAACAAGGTAAGGTATCAAAACGCTGCTGCGTGAGGCATGCGGAGGGTGCGTGAGCAGTGCGTAGCGCAAGCGAAGCACCGAAGCGGTAGCGCAGCCCGTAGCACGCCGACCCGAGCGCAGCGAGGGGCACGCCCAAAAAATAAAGTTAATTCATAAAATGACCCATTAGGTTTGTATAAACTCCAACAAAAAGTACACTTAACCTAACCAAAAAAATTTTAACTTTGTTTCATGAAGTTAAGTGGATATAAATGGCTTTCAGTAATTTTAGTTGCATTGAGCGTAATAGCCCATAGTTGCCATCAAAAGCCTTGCCCAGGTGTAGGCGGACCCGTACCTAAACAATCTAAAAAAGTACAAAAAGCATTTCGTAAATATCCCGTAAAAACGCAATAAATTAATTCATGACATGATTTATGCGAGTCGATTTTTTTTCTTATCTATCATCTTTCCAAATTTAACTCCTACCTGAAAAAAAGGAAAGATTTGAGTAATTTCCTTTGGCGGTAGAATAGAAAGGTATCCAGAACCCGCAGAACACCTATCTGTAGCGTAGTATTTTACACGTATGCCCACACCTGAATATATATCTCGTACCCACCATTGAGTGGTAATTTTAGGCTTTCCCCAGTTGAAAGATAACCCCACTACATCTTTTAGACTGTATAATGTGCAATTTTCTCTTTCCAAAGGACTATAATCAATCACCTTGACAAAAAAATCAATTTGAAAGTAGGGAGAGACCTGAATGTTCTCTTTAATGACCTGCCTATAACGGCGGTAGTTAGTACGTAGTACATATCCTTCTGTACGCAAAATTTGCTCTCTCTGAATAAAATCAGGTAAAAAAATTCTGTCTGTGTAGTCAGAAAAGATAAATCCTCCACCAAACTCTATTGCGCTACGTTTGCTAAAATGCTTTTCTACAAAAATTCCTACCTGCCCAGTTATGACGTGTATAGGTTCTATTTTAAGAAAAACCCTGTGAGTGTAAACACCCTGAGCTCGCAGACAAAGTGAGAATAAAAAGAGAGGTATTACAACTAATTTAAGTTTTTTACTAATAAGCAATAGCATCATTGAACAAAAGTATTGAAATTGAAAAAATAAAGTAAATAATTGTACTCCATCATCATGAAACTAATTTTTTAGCCACCTTTCCTATGCTCAGTCCTTGAAATAAGATAGAGAAAGCAACAATAAAATAAGTAACTGCTACCCACAAATCTTTATCCATTCCAGGCTTTAATGAAAGAGCTAATGCTATGGATATTCCTCCTCTTAAACCCGCCCAGGTAAGAATTAAAACTGTTTTATGCGTTATTTTAATTTGCTTGATGCGTGTGAGTTGGGCAGGTATCAGAATAGAAATGTAGCGAGCCATTAAGCTGATTATTAAAATGATAGGTAAAATAGTAAAGTATTCTATTTTGAAAGGAATAATGAGTAAATGTAGGGCTATCATTACAAAAAGTACTGCATTAAGAATTTCATCTATTAGTTCCCAAAATTTATTTACATACTCTTCTGTTAAATCGCTCATACCGTACTTTACTCCATGATTTCCAATGATAATTCCTGCCAAAACCATAGCCAAAGGACCTGAGGTATGCACTATTTCTGCAAAAGAATATCCTCCCATGACCACAGCTAAGGTAATTAGGATTTCTACCTTGTAATTGTCAATACTGCGGATAAGCCAAAAAGCACTATACCCTAAAACGATACCCAGTACTGCACCTCCAATAGCTTCCCTAATGAACAATAATGTTACATCGCTCCATGTAAAGGTATCCGAGTGCTGTGAAATTTCTAATATGCTTAAAAAAACCACTACCGCAATTCCATCATTAAACAAAGACTCTCCTGCAATTTTAGTCTCCAAAGATTTGGGTACTTTAGCATCTTTAAGAATTCCTAATACTGCAATGGGGTCTGTGGGGGCTATTAAAGCACCAAATAATAAGCAATGTATAAAACTAACTTGCCATTCTAAAATTCGTAAAATGTAATACGAAGAGACTCCTACAATAAAAGTAGCGATTACTACGCCCAGGGTAGAAAAAAGTAAAATAGGTAGTTTTTGTTCTTTGAGGTCATCTATTTTGATATGGATAGCACCTGCAAAAAGCATAAAACTCAGCATGATATCTAAAAGTAAGTTAGAAAAATTCAACTTAAACACGGTTTCTTTCACTTTGTTTAGAGTAGTGTCTGAAATGGTGCTAAATATCATTAGAGCAACCGAAAATACCAGTCCTGTAAACATCAATCCGATGGCACCTGGTAATCGGATGTATTTATGGTTCACGTAAGCGAAAAGTGCAGATAAAACAATAAGAAAAGAAATTACATGAAACTCTACTTGCATGAAAAGTATAAAATTGGTACAAGTATAATCATTTTATGTATAACTCTGACAGTTTTTTGGGCGTGTCCTTGTGGGCGTTACGCTGCGCGTATGCCCACAAGGTCGGCGTGCTACGGGCTACGCTTTCGCTTCGGTGCTACGCTTCGCTGCGCACCGTGCTGACGCACGCCCTCCGCATGCCTCACGCAAGCAGCTATGGACTAAGCTCATCTATGTAAAATTTAATCTTGTAAATATCTGAAAATCAATATCAAACAAGATTAAAATATATTTTAACCTTGTAAATCATTGAAAATGAATTGAAAATAAGGTAAAAGTTGCGTATTCAAG
>JANWVE010000156.1 GCA_025057675.1 Bacteroidia bacterium | reverse complement strand
CAGCACCGTCAGCCCGTAGCACGCCGACCTTGCTTGCATGAGCGCAGCGAAACGCAAGCAAGGACACGCCCAAAAAAGTTTGAACTCTACTCACGATTTTACATACATTTACTACGTACTTCTTATGCTGTGGAATGCAACTTATCTATAATCTCTCTGACATCTTTCTCATCCTTAATCAGTACATTACGAGTACCATCAGCATTGACACTGCTGACTACATGTATTTTCTCTAAATACTGCAACAACTTATGCACACGCCGCGAAGTTAAACGCATCCTCTTTTGGATAAAAGTAACCTCACAATTTTGAGCTTGGGTAATAAGCATAATCGCATCTACGATCAAAGATAGTTGAAGCCCTTCAGGTAAATTCAAAGCATCATTATTAACATTTGAAGTACTATTCTCAACAACAGTGTAAAAGGCTTGACTCTGATGGACTGATACTGAATACTCTGGTAACCAGTAACTGTCATGAATATCATCAATTTTCTGACTCTTTATGGTCTGATTAATGTTCGTAATTTCACTATCATAAACCTTGGGACATTCTAAGCGTATTACCTGTCCAGCCGCATAAAGTAAAGTATCACTGTCATCTAAAAGCATTGAAGCAATCGGCTGACCAATGATTTTGTCGGATAATAAGCCATCTACTTTGTGTAGAATAGTAGTGGTAAAGTATCTTTTTATACTGTTAGAAAGTAAGTCGTAGTCCTTAGGCTGAATGGAGATTATTAAATGTATGCCAAGAGAATGAGACTCTTGCAAAAGAGAATGTAACAAATTCTCTACTTCTTTATTTTCTGTGTAAAGGCTTCCCCAATCGTAAATACAAACAACTAAATAGGGAATAGACCCATCATGTTTTTCGTTGTACTCTTCAATACTTTTTTGATGTTCAGACTGTAATTTCTCTAAACGTTTCTTTGTTTCTAATACAAGAGAACGAAGTACATTAAGTACTTTATGAGAAGTATTAGCCACAGGGGTGTCGCTACCTTTCAGCAGTGCAATGAATTGATATTGAATAGGGTGGTATTGAGTAAATTCCGTTGTTTGAGTATCTATAAAAACAAACTTAACCTGTTGTGGCGTTTTAGATAACAAGCAGGAAACTATTAAAGCATGAAAATTGCGCTCCACTTGGGTGTTTGTACCTACAAAAAGCAAATGTTGATGCTTCGCTAAATCAATAACCAGAGGAACATTGTTTTCACTTATACCTAAGGCAATAGGTAAAGCTTGATTGCTTTGTAAAAAAGAAGAAGTATTAGCAACATTATTAAAATTAATCCTCATGCGGTTATCGTTAAGCATTTGAACGGCAATAGGTGCATCCTTTCCGTTAGCAGAAATGCTGACTATGGCATTATCATCTAATAATAACTTTTGAATATCTGCTTTCTTTTGTAAAATATCAGATATAGGAACGCTGGGGTCAGGATACAACTCAAACTTAGTAATAGAGGGTGCAGTAATATACTGAACATCTACTACTTTTATACCCAGGCTTTCCATTATACGAATTATCTTTATTACTTTTGTATTGATTTCCGTTTGTGTAACATGGTTTTCACCCAATATAGCACTGTGCAGTACCATTACAGAGGGTTTTTGATATCCTTTATGCGTTGTAGGAGGAATAACAAGATTATTATGAACCTCTGAACTGGTATTTTTCATACGTGGGTTAATCCCGTTTGAATGTATTGTATCTTGGTGACTTACGGTTAGTTCTTCTGTTTCTACTTGGCTTGTCTCTGTGTTTGAAGGGGTTTGTTTTACTTTCGGGGTTGTTATTTTGCGAGAAAGTATCATTTTGAGATCTATATTGAAAAATAAAAATATCCCTAAAATGATTAACCATAGTAGAACAGCACCTATGTTACCTAAGCTTCTGATAATAGCAGTGTTGAGCGCCTTACCTAATCCTCCCCCCAATTCAAACCACCGATTAGTGCTAATATACAACACGCAGCTCAAAAAACAAGATAACCAAACTACTGAAAAAAGAATATATTTGAATATGCTTACACTAAAGCCTGTCCATATTTTTAACCTTTTGATACCAAAATAAATACTGTAAAATGCTACCAAAAAACTACTGTATCCAAACCACTCTCGGATAAAATAATATGCTGACACTGCACCCATAATTCCTAACCAGTTTTCTGCGTATTCCCTAAATGGAGTAATACCTAATATTCTCAATAAACCTGCGTTTTGGGCAATATTTTGGTCTGCTTTACCTGTACCATAAATGTGCGATACAAAAGATACAAACAAGAATCCGCCTGCAAATATGGATAGCATACCTATCAGTATTCGTACCTGATACCTGTTGAGAAAGTCTAATACAGGACTCTTAGCCTCTGCTGTACTTCTTTCAGGACGTTCTTTCAATTTGTTTTGAAGAGTAGGATTAGTATTTCTGTTTGTGTCTTTACTTTCAGGTTTGATATATGTATTTCTATACTTTTTTGCCATTGAGATGAAAGAATAAATAATGTTAATCGCAAATTATCAAAAATAAAGTTAAGCAATTACTTTTTCTTCGTACTTTTTGACAACATAATGTAGTTCTATTAAAGGTTTGATAAAATTTTCTAACTGTGCCAAGGGTAGTTGGCTAGCTGCGTCGCATAATGCTTCGGATGGGCAAGGATGTGTTTCTATAAATAGACCATCTATTCCTGATGCAACACCTGCGCGAGCTAAGGTACTTAAAAATTCCCTATTTCCTCCTTTTGGATCTGCGCTTGGAATGCCATATTTGCGGATAGAATGGGTTACATCAAATATCACAGGATATCCTATTTGATTAAGATGATAAAAACTGCGTGGGTCAACGACCAAGTCATTGTACCCAAAAGTATAACCTCGTTCTGTAAGAAGGATATTTGTGTTCCCTGACTGCTCGCACTTTTGAACAGGTTTAATCATATTATCAGGTGCTAAAAACTGACCATGTTTAAAATTAATCACTTTTCCCGTTTTTGCTGCGGCCACAGTTAAAGTAGTCTGCATGCATAGATAAGCAGGAATTTGGATAATATCTAATACTTCGGCGGCTGCTTTTGCTTGTTCAGGATAATGTATGTCTGAAAGTATGGGAATGTCAAAATTCTGTTTTATTTTTTGCAGTAGTTTCAATCCCTCTTCTAATCCAGGGCCTTGGTAGTACTCTAAGCTACTGCGGTTGTCTTTTTGAAATGAGGACTTAAAAATAACAGGAATATTTAATCGCTCGCTAATTTTTTTTAGCTCTTCCGCGGTGCGCATCATCAGACTTTCATTTTCTATGACACAAGGACCGGAGATAAGAAACAATTGCTCTGACCCACAGGTAATCTTCCCTACTTGCACAATTTTTTTAGCCATAATACAAAATTACAAAACTTGATTATATCTTAAGCTTGATAGATTATTTGATTTTTTTGGGCGTGTCCCTTCGCTGCGCTCGGGTCGGCGTGCTGCGGGCTGCGCTATCGCTTCGGTGCTTCGCTGCGCTACGCACTGCTCACGCACCCTCCGCATGCCTCACGCAGCAGCAAGTATGCTCATCTCACTTATTCAAAACTTAACTTTGTAAGTATCTGAAAACGTAGTTTGAGATTCCTAGCTCAAATAAGTAAAGAATAAAGAAGCCACAAAGATAAAACTTCGGTATTTAGGATTAAAGGAGTGTGTAGTCCGCGTATTCAAAGTTTAACCTTGTAAGTACTTGATAATCAATACAAAACAAGATAAAGCTAACACGGTTCAAACAAGGTAAAAAAATTTAACCTTGCAAGTATCTGATAACCAATATCAAACAAGGTAAAGCAAGGATATGTATAAAAACAAGGTAAAACGTCCAAAAGCTGCTGCGTGAGGCATGCGGAGGGCAAGCCGTCAGGCTTGGTGCGAAGCCCCTCGCCCACGCTTTTACCCTTACCCAAGGGGTGGGCGGGTGGGGCGTAGCACCGTTAGCCCGTAGCACGCCGACCCGAGCGCAGCGAAGGGACACGCCCAAAAATAAGCTTACTCTCCTCCAACTAATTCCCTTACATCTGCATACCATAAACATTACTCTTGCTTACACTTCCTAAAATAATACATCTTTTTATCATTAAAACTGACTACTAAATGAGTTCGTTCACGGTAGTATCAGAATTTTTTAAGATATTTGTATGTTTTATTCACTAAAATCGCTATAAACTTCTATTTAGCATTTCAATCAGAATAAACTTTTAATATGTCAGAAAATACACCTAATCCTCAAAAAAACAAAAAGACAGGCAAAACTATATATTGGGTATATGGTATTATTATTATGGTATTAGTGTTAGTACAGCTTACCATGTCCAGCGGAAGCACGTCCAACCGTGAAATTTCCTATCAAATGTTTAGTGATGAGTTAGTGTCCCAAGGTTTAGTAGAAAAAGTAGTCATTGTTAATAATGAGTTAGTAGAAGTGTATCTTACAGTTAAGGCTATACAGTTAGAGAAATATCGTAAATATGCTACTCATACAAACTTTATGGGCGAGCCTACACCTAATATGCACTTCAAGATTGTTTCTGCGGAGAAGTTTGAAGAGTATCTTAAAGAGAAAAAAATACCTTACAAAACAGAAACTCGTGGACAATGGGTTAATACTTTGATTTCATGGCTGATATTTATTGGGATTACAATAGCGCTATGGTTTTTGCTTTTTCGTAGGGTTGGTGCAGGTGGAGGAGGACAAATATTTAACATCGGAAAGAATAGAGCCACTCTTTTTGACCAAGACAATCAAGTAAAAGTAACTTTTGCAGATGTAGCAGGATTAGATGAAGCCAAAGAAGAGGTTCAAGAAATAGTGGAATTTCTTAAAAATCCTAAAAAATTCACCCGTTTAGGTGGTAAAATACCTAAGGGGGCGCTCTTAGTAGGTCCTCCGGGTACAGGTAAGACCTTATTAGCTAAAGCGGTGGCTGGCGAAGCACAAGTGCCTTTTTTTAGTTTAAGTGGTTCAGATTTTGTAGAAATGTTTGTAGGAGTGGGTGCCGCACGAGTGAGAGATTTGTTCAAAACTGCAAAAGAAAAAGCACCTTGCATTATTTTTATTGATGAAATTGACGCCGTAGGGCGCGCACGAGGGCGCAATCAAATCCTCGGTGGAAATGATGAACGAGAAAGTACTCTTAATCAACTTCTGGTAGAAATGGATGGCTTTGGTACAGACTCGGGAATCATAGTCATGGCAGCTACTAACAGAGCAGACGTCTTAGATACTGCTTTACTTAGACCTGGACGTTTTGACCGCCAGATACCCGTAGAACTACCTGATATTAAAGGAAGAAAGGCAATATTTGAGGTGCATCTTAAAAAAATAAAATATGACCCTAACTTAGATGTAGATTTTTTAGCTGCTCAAACGCCAGGCTTTTCAGGCGCCGATATTGCTAATATCTGCAATGAAGCTGCCCTTTTTGCCGCCCGCAAAAACAAAGAAATTGTTGATAAACAAGACTTTTTAGATGCTATTGACCGTGTCATTGGTGGCTTGGAAAAGAAAAACAAGGTTATCTCTCCTGAAGAGAAAAAAGTAATTGCTTATCATGAAGCAGGACACGCTCTGGTGAGCTGGTTCAAACCGTATGCTAATCCTTTGGTAAAGGTTACTATTGTTCCGCGTGGTAATGCGTTAGGTGCAGCATGGTACTTGCCCGAAGAAAAAGTGATTATGACCGCCGAGCAAATTACGGACGAACTTTGTGCTATTATGGGTGGTCGGGCATCAGAAGAGATTATATTCGGAAGAGTATCCACAGGGGCATTGAGCGACCTCGAACGAGTAACTAAACGTGCCTATGCTATGGTTGCCATATACGGCTTAAATAAACGGATAGGCAACATAAGTTTTTATGACTCTACGGGTCAGTCTGAATATGCTTTTCAAAAACCTTACAGTGAAAAAACCGCCCAAATGATAGACGAAGAGGTCAAAGCTATTGCAGAAGAAGCTTACGCAGAAGCTAAACGCTTAATTAGAGAAAATATTGACGGTCTACATGCTATTGCTAAGCAACTTTTAGAAAAAGAAGTGATATTTAAGGAAGATGTAGAGCGTATTTTAGGTCCTCGCCCAAAACCTGAAAATTACACAGCAGTTGTAAGTTAGTTTAGAAAGTTTATTTTTGGGCGTGTCCCTCGCTGCGCTCGGGTCGGCGTGCTGCGGGCTACGCTATCGCTTCGGTGCTTCGCTTCGCTACGCACTGCTGACGCACCCTCCGCATGCCTCACGCAGCAGCCTTTTAACGTTTTACCTTATTTTTATACATATCCTTGCTTTACCTCTTTTGATCTTGATTATCAAATACTTACAAGGTTAAAATTTTTTACCTTGTTTGAACTGCGTTTGTTCTATTATGTTTTGTATTCATTTTGAAGCATATACAAGGTTAAACCTTGAATACATCGACTTATCACAATCCTTTAACCCTGAACATTCAAGTTTTATCTTATTTAGTATTGATTTTC
>JANWVE010000155.1 GCA_025057675.1 Bacteroidia bacterium | reverse complement strand
TCTTGCCCAGGGGGTGGGGCGCAGCACCGTCAGCCCGTAGCACGCCGACCCGAGCGCAGCGAGGGACACGCCCAAAATAAAAATATTTTGAGTTAAATATAAAGTGATTTTGCATAAAACAAAGTTAAAGCCTCAGTAATTGAGCGCAAAAAGAACTCTTTGAGTTGATTTCTTCCCTGAATATACACACCTACCCTCTTCTTGTGGGCTATCTAAGGGTATACATCGGATGGTTGCTTTGGTGAGTTCTTTTATTTTAAGTTCTGTTTCGGTGGTACCATCCCAATGTGCTTCAATAAAACCACCCTTATCGTTGAGTACAGACTCAAAGTCCTTAAAGTTATCTACTCGGGTAGTCATAGAATTTCTAAAATGAAGCGCCTTCTGATAAATGCTATCTTGGACATCTTGAAGTAAATTTTGTATTATATGAATGAGGTTATCCGTACTGATAACTTGTTTTGTTTTGGTATCTCTACGGGCTATTTCTATGGTATTATTTTCTACGTCTCGGGGACCTATTGCTATTCTTAAAGGTACGCCTTTGAGTTCATACTCGGCATATTTCCAGCCAGGTGTATGCTCTTTTCGTGCGTCTATTTTATATCGGATATTTACTTTTTTTAATTCTTGGGCAATAGCCTCGCATTGTTGAGTTACTTTTTGATATTCTTGTTCAGATTTATGAATAGGAATGATAACTACTTGATAAGGTGCTAACTGAGGAGGGAGTATTAAACCTTCATCATCAGAATGCGCCATAATCAAAGCGCCAACTAACCTGGTAGATACTCCCCAAGAGGTTGCCCAAGCATACTCCCATTTGTTTTCTTTGGTGAGGAACTTGACATCAAATGCTTTAGGAAAATTTTGTCCTAAAAAATGCGAAGTACCTGCTTGTAGTGCCTTACCATCTTGCATTATAGCTTCTATGCAGTACGTTTCTACAGCACCGGCAAAGCGCTCATTTTGGGTCTTTACCCCCTTAATGACAGGTAAAGCCATATATTGCTCTGCAAAAGTGAAATAAACATCTAACATTTTAAGTGTTTCTTGTATAGCTTCCTCTTGGGTAGCGTGGGCAGTATGCCCCTCTTGCCATAAAAACTCAGCAGTACGTAAAAAGATACGGGTACGCATTTCCCATCGTACTACATTTGCCCATTGGTTGATAAGCAAAGGTAAATCACGATAAGATTGTACCCAGTTTTTATACGTTGACCAAATAATAGTTTCAGAGGTTGGTCGAATGATTAGTTCCTCTTCTAGTTTAGCCTCGGGGTCTATCACTACACCTTTATTATCGGGGGAATTTTTTAAGCGGTAGTGAGTAACCACAGCACATTCTTTGGCAAATCCTTCTACATGCTGTGCTTCTTTACTTAGAAAGGATTTTGGAATGAATAGAGGAAAGTAAGCATTTACATGCCCCGTTTCTTTGAACATTTTATCAAGGGTACTTTGCATCTGTTCCCATATTGCGTATCCATACGGTTTGATAACCATACATCCCTTTACAGGGCTATGCTCTGCTAAGTCAGCTTCTTGAATGAGTTGATTATACCATTGAGAGAAATCTTGACTTCTCGGAGTGAGTTTTTTTGCCATAGTGCTACAAAACTACAAAATTCCATTTACAGGTATTTTTATGTTGGGACATATTTTGTTTATATAAAGAGTTATATGGTCGGTTTCTAATCGTTTTTTTGGGCGTGTCCCTCGCTACGCTCGGGTCGGCGTGCTACGGGCTAACGGTGCTGCGCCCCACCCGCCCACCCCCTGGGCAAGGGTAAAAGTGTAGGCGAGGGGCTTCGCACCGTGCTGACGCACGCCCTTCGCATGCCTCACGCAAGCAGCATGTATGCTAATCTCACTTATTTGAAACTCAACTTTGTAAGTAACTGAAAATTAAAACTCAACAAGGTAAAAATACATTTTAATACCGTAAATTACTGAAAATCAATACAAAAAAAGATAAAACTTAGGTATTTAGGGCTAATGGATTACTAAAAGTCCATGTATTCAAGGTTTAACCTTATATATACTTGAAAATCAATACAAAACAAGATAAAACGAATATAATTCGAACAAGGTAAAAAAATTTAACCTTATAGGTGTTTGATAATCAACATCAAACAAGATAAAGCGAGAACATGTATAAAAACAAGGTAAAACACCAAAATACCGTTTGCGTGAGGCATGCGGAGGGCGTGCGTTAGCACGGTGCGGAGCGCAGCGTAGCACCGAAGCGTCAGCGTAGCCCGCAGCACGCCGACCTTGCCCACACGAGCATAGCGAGACGTGGCAAGGGCACGCCCAAAAAATAGATAAAATACCCTAAAAAAGACTGTTCGTGTTCTTATTCCTGATAAATTACATATCTTTGTGTAAATATGCGGGCTATAACATTTGTATTTGTTTTGTATAGTCTGTTGAGTGTATGGGCACAAAACGAAAACCAAAAAGCACAACTGGCTAAACAATACTTAGATAACCAAGAATTTGAAAAAGCAGCACAACTGTACAAAGAACTAATGGAAATGAATAAACAAGAAGAAAGCTATGTGATGTATTACAACGCGTGTCTGTTAGCACAAAAAAAGTATTCTGAGTCAGAGAAGCTGCTTATCAAAAAAACTAAAAAAAACCCTTTATATGCATTAGAATTAGGGTACACCTATTACGAATGGGGTAAAATGACCGATGCTGAAAGAACCTGGCTTCCTTTACTCAAGCCTAAAAATGTGAATAAGGATTATTTTGTTACAGTAAGTACATTTTTTAGTCAAAAAAACTTACCTTATTGGCAAATACGTACTT
Organism: Bacteroidia bacterium; assembly: GCA_025057675.1. Lineage (GTDB taxonomy): Bacteria > Bacteroidota > Bacteroidia > JANWVE01 > JANWVE01 > JANWVE01. The sequence continues at coordinate 3,767 of JANWVE010000155.1, read as the reverse complement.
ACCAAGAAGCCCGAACCTACTTCAAGGACGAATATCTTTTTAGCGAGGAACTAATAGAACTCTACGGAGAAACTAAAAATATCACCCAAGCAGTAGCAGAATTTGTACGACTATTAAAGAAAAAACCAAGCGAACTACAAATGGTGCAAACCAAAGTAACTAATATCATCAATTCAGAAGAGGACTTCAAAAAAGCAGAACAAGGAGTACTACAAGAAATCACCCAAGATGAAAATAACACCGTAATGAAAGAACTTTTAATATGGTTATATCTACAACATAAAGACTATGAAAATGCACTTATACAAGCTAAGGCACTTGACCGCTTAAATAAGGAGAAAGGCTACCGCATTATAGATATTGCCGAAGTAGCTGAACAAAATAAAAACTACAATGTAGCCATAGATGCTTATAACTATGTCATTCAACGTTACCCTAATGATATGTACTACGAAAAAGCTTCTATGGGCAAAGCACACGTTTCTGAACTTCAAGCGATAGAAAAATCTACCATAGATAAAAATGAAATTCAAAATGTTATTCAAAATTACAAAAATCATATCCAGCAATTTGGTAAAAATCAAAAAACAGCCGATGCAATGTATAGAATAGCTTATTTATCTGTTTTTTATTTGTACGACCTAAATCAAGCTCAGCAGTATATTGAAGATATCCTTGTTAATACTCCGATTACTCATAAAAAAATAGAAGCTCAACTGCTCAAAGCAGATATTTGTATTATTAAGGGGGACTTTATCACCGCAGAAAACATTTACATAGAAATAGAGCAGCAAAATAAAGACGCGGTGCAAGCTAATCTTGCTAAATTCAAACATGCGCAGCTTTCTTATTACAAGGGTGAGTTTGAATTAGCGAATAGCAGACTAAAAATTCTTAAACAAGGTACTCATAATGATATTGCTAATGATGCACTCAAACTGAGCTTGTTTATACAAGATAATACCATCATGGATAGCAATACAACCGTTTTACGGCATTACGCCCGAGCAGAATTACTCAATTACCAAAATAAAAAAGAACTAGCACTCTTGTCACTTGACTCACTGATACAAAAATATCCTACACACGCTATTATAGACGATACTTGGTTCTTAAAAGCAAAAATTTACACTTCTCTTAATAAAATGGATAAAGCCCTATCTTGCTATCAAGAAATTATGGATAAGTATAGTAACGATATCCTAGGCGATGACGCACTATATTTAACAGCTAAAATACACGAGGAAATATACAAGCAAATACCCAAAGCCCTATCTTTGTACCAAGATTTTTTAGCACGCTATCCAGGTAGCCTTTATACAACCGAGGTGCGTAAACGCATACGCGAGTTAAGAGGAGAAAAAATCAATTAGAAACATACAACCTAACTATTTTACATTTTCTTAATTCTAAATCCTATATTTTTGTAGATATGATTAAATTGAGAAGAAGAAAAGAGAGTGAAATAAAAAACACACAGACAAATTATCAGATGAATATGGTCAATGCACAACATTCGGAGACACATGCTAGTCAAGAAAATATACTAACAAATTCAGATAGTCCTTCTAGTCAAGATAAACCTAAAACACGCCGAGAAATAGAGTTAGAACACTTAGAAAAATTAAACGCACTGACCACCTCTATTATAGCTGTTTTTTTGGCTGTTACTAGTATTCTTAATAATTCAGCCAGTGATGATGTTTTCATCAATTTAGTAAAAACAAACGACGCTTGGAGCTTTTACCAAGCCAAAAGCATAAAACAAAGTCTTGCTGAGAGTGAAAAAGATAAGCTAGAAGTAGATATACTTCAACGAAAAGACAGTAAAAATCCGTCAGATCTAGATATTATTCAAAAAGAAATCAAGAAAGTAGAGTATTACAAATCAAAAATTGCAGAATATAAAAAGGAAAAACAAGAAATTGAAAAAGAAGCCCGTAATTACGAAAAAGAATATAAAAATGCTGATGCCAAGTCAGATAAATATGATATTGCAGAAGGTTTATATCAATTAGCTTTGGTATTATCTCCTATTTCTTTGGTAGCTAGAAACTATCGTCTGTGGTTATTAAGTTGCTTAGTAGGTATTATTGCTTTAGGATTCAGTATTTATGCTTTCACTATGCCGTAGAAGGATTTAATGGTATTTCTTTTTGTACTTTTTCTCTTTGTTTTTGTACGCGCCCTGCAATTAAAATACTGACTTCATATAAAAGTATCATTGGTACAGCTACAATAAGTTGTGTTATCATATCTGTGGTTGGTGTTATTAAAGCAGAGAGAATAAATATTGCTAAAATAGCGTGCTTTCTGTAATGCCGCATAAAAGGGGGCGTCATAATTCCGACCTTTGCTAAAAAATAAATAATCAGCGGCATTTCAAAGATTAACCCAAATGCAAAGGTGAGTAAAGAAACCACCGAGATATAATCCCCTAAATGAAACATGTTTTTCACTGTTTGTGCGTCGTCTACACTATACTGCACTAAAAAGCTCAATGATACAGGAGTAATAATAAAATATCCAAATAACAAACCTATTAAGAATAAAAGTGTAGCATATCCTACCACTCCTCGTGTTGCTTTTATTTCATGTGGGTATAAACCAGGCTTGACAAAACCCCATAATTGCCAAAAAATAAATGGAAAACCTAAAATAAAACCTGTATATATTGAAACTAATAAATGAGAAGTAAATTGTCCTGTTAAAGTAGTACTTACTAATGGAAAGTCAGGTGCTTGATATGAAATACCTATTTTTCGCAAAATTTGATAAGTCAGAAAGTCTTGTTTCTTAGGTCCGAAGATGATATATCCGAAAATGTAGTTTTTCATGGCAAAAGCAACTATTGTAAAAAAAACCCAACCTATTAAGCCTCGTATAATTGCCCAGCGTAGCTCCTCTAAATGCTCCAAAAAAGACATTTCATCCGTATGCTTCACTTTCTTTTTTCTAAGCCAACCCATAGTTTTGCAAAAATATGAAATATACCCTATACCTACTCTTAACTACTGTTTTGATTGCTTTACATTCATCTTGCGTAAAGAGAAATCTAATTCCTGCAGAGTTTAATGAAGGAGAGATACTTTTTCAAACTATAAAAAAAAGACCCGCTCAAATTGATACTCATTTTACTTTAATAATTGTCAAAAAAAACAAGGTAAAAACGCTTTTTATAGGTCAGAGACCTCATTTTGCAACTGTTCGTGATTTGGGTGATTCTACGGTCAGACGCATTTATCTTTCTCATGGCTCTAAAAAAACTTTCTATTATCAGGACACTAGCAATAAAACAATGATACTTCTCAAAAACATGCCTGCATATAAAGACACTTCATTTTGGAATTTACCTGCTGTAAAATACTTATTTCTACAAAAGGATAAGCGATTTCGTTTTTGTGTGCTTAAAGATGTTGATATCAGTGCGGATTATGTTCAAGATTTACCTATTTTATCGGGCTGTAAGATAGACAGATTTCCTGTATGGATAGAGGCTGCTGGGGATACCCTGCAAATTGTTTCTCAACTAATTCGCATAGAGGAGAAGGACATTGCTGATATAGAATTTGAATATCCATAATTTTTTAGCGTAGTAGTTTAGGTACTAAATCTTAAACAGTTAGATTATTTTTTGGGCGTGTCCCTCGCTGCGCTCGGGTCGGCGTGCTACGGGCTAACGGTGCTGCGGGCCCCCCCCCCCCCCCCCCCCGGCGGGGGGGGGGGGGGGGGGGGGGGGGGCGCCCCCCCCCCCCCACAGAGAACAC
>JANWVE010000154.1 GCA_025057675.1 Bacteroidia bacterium | reverse complement strand
AAGCGTCAGCGCAGCCCGCAGCACGCCGACCTTGTGGGCATACGCGCAGCGTAACGCCCACAAGGACACGCCCAAAAAAACTAAATAAAACTTTACATTTTGACAAGCTTATGCATTAGTCTCTCTTTACCTTGTATAATATGTACGTAATATACCCCACTTGCCCAAGTATGTGTGTCTATAGTCCAAACATTTTTGCCTGCATTAGTCAAAGGTGTGAAAGAAAGAATGTGATTGCCTAAAACATCAAAAACTTGAATTTCAGTGGGATTATCATCAGCAGTATAACATTCTATATTAACTTTATCCAAAACTGGATTAGGATAAATACAACTACTCAATGCAGAGTATTGAGTATAAATTTCTATAATGTTAGAGTAGGTAATTTTACCGTCTTTATGCACCATTTGCAAACGATACATATTTTTACCTTGATATGGATGTTTATCTATAGTTTGCAAAGGTTGATGATTATCCATTTCTATTATAGGGCTAAAAGTACCATTTTGGCTACGCTCTAGAATAAATTTAGTGAATACATTTTCAGGGTTACTCCATTGTAGATAGACCTGACCTTCTTGGTATTTACCTTTGAGTACGTTGGTTGTAAGGGGTAATACAGTAGTACAAAACTCTACCGTATTAATGGGTGCTACGTAGTTAAACAATACCGCACCATTGCTGCCTGGTGCTGCGCCACCTGCCGTACCATCACAAGATGCAGGTGCAGAGGGGCCCCTCACACCATTAAGACCTCCACTGACATTAGTGGTTAGCAAAGGATAAATCGCGGGTGCGGATATCCATATAGCCCCTCCCCCTCCTCCGCCACCAGCACCAAAACAATTGATGTCTCCCCAGCTAGCATTACTACCTCTACCCCCTCTAGCTGTGGCATGAGTGGTAGAAAGTACATTATTAACATCTAAGATGATTACACCACCAGCACCACCACCACCGCCACCATCACTCACGGCACCAGGTGTTCCTTCTCCGAATCCTGATGCAATTGCAGGATAATAGTGTCTGCCATCTGCAATGATGTAATTGTTGTTGCCATCTATAGCATTAGCACGAATGATAATAATACCTCCTCCATCACCGCCCGCTGTGCTTTGCAGATTATTTCCATGCCCTGCCCCTCCGCCGCCACCCATAAAAATGCGGTTATTAGCAGCACTGTACCCATAAGTACTGAGCGATATACCCGCTACACCAGGAACATTTCCGAAGCAGGTAAAAGGAGAGTGATTGGTTCTATTACCTCCTACTCCTCCTGCGCCGTAATTTCCACCCCCTCCGCCGCCTGCGTTGTGATTATTACCGCCCCCTCCGCCATTTATTTGCTTACCTCTCGCAAAACAACCACTAATAGTATCTGCAATTCCTTCGCCTTTCATTGCACCGTGATTATTTCCTGCACTTGCAGCAAATGTTATTACGTATCCTGTGTAAGCACCACCACTAGGACAAGTAAAAACGGGACTAGTCCAGTTCTTATATGCTCCTCCCTTAAATCCTCTTGCCCATACGGTAATAGTGTCATTCAAGGTAAGAGTACCTGTGGCTTCTAAGACTAATACTCCCCCTGTGGCTCCGTTCCAAGGTTGACAAGTAAGGTTATCATCTACTGTGGGATTAGTGTATTGAGGTACTTTAATTACTTGAAGTCTACTATTCCCACCTGCACCATAATTATTTAACAAAGTGTATTTAAGCACAATATCATTTCCACTAATAGAGCAGATATTGTTAAACTCGTATAATCCTGCTTCATTTATAGCGGTTATATCGCCATAACTTGCACTATTTGAAGTGTTATAAGATGCCCCTTTCATTTGAATAATAAGAACGCGGTCATCTATGTTTAAGCCTGTGGCGTCGCTCAGCGTTATGCTATTAGCAGGTAGATTAATGGCGGTTGCTTCATAATACTGGTTAATAATACCCGATATGCTTTGAGCATAACTTAATGAAGCAAGAGCAAAAAAATATATAAAGTGTATTTTCATATTTTTTTCCAATAAATTTTTTTACACAAAGATAGTGATTTTTTGGGAACTAATTTGAACTTTTGGTAAAACAAATAATAAGTTTTATCTTTGTAGTATGCGTAAGTACATTCTGGTATTTTTCATACTTGGTCTTGTTTGCATGGGATTCATGATGTACAAAACATCAGGTATTGAGGACAAACCCTTAGTGCGTTGGTATGACTTTAATGAAGGTCTAAAAGTTGCTAAGGAGCAGAATAAGCATATCATGATAGATGTGTATACGGATTGGTGTGGTTGGTGTAAAAAATTAGATAAAATTACGTACAGAGATAAGGAAGTAGTAGAGATTTTAGAAAAGGATTACATTTCTATTAAGTTAGACCCTGAGCTGCCTAATGTATATTACGATTATGCAGGAAAGCAATATACAGGAAAGCAATTAGAGCGTAAGTTTAAGATAAAAGGATATCCTGCTATCGTATTTATGCGCCCTGATGGTTCTGTGATTGAAGTAGCCGAGGGCTACCACACTCCCGCAGAAATGGTAGAAGTATTGAAGCTTATGCTTAAAAAATAGCCTTAAAAGTTAGAAGAAAGGAAAAGAAACCTTATGCTGAGTGAAAGAAAAAAGAGAATTTTGTTTAATATTATTGAGCATTACGTAGATACTTGTACTCCTGTATCCTCGCAAGTAGTAGCTAAAGACGTACCGCTCAGCCCTGCATCTATCCGAAATGAAATGGCACATTTACAGTCTATTGGCTTGATTTACGTACCGCATACTTCATCAGGGCGTGTCCCTACCACAGAGGGCTACCAACTATACGTTCAAGAGATTATGCCTTGTAACTACTCCCTTTCAGATATAGAAAAACAAATCATTGAGCAGTCTATCCAAAGTATGTTGCAAGACTTTTCTCAAATTAAGATTTTTTTGTCTGTCCTTGCTAAGCTGACAAATTTAATTAGCTTTGGCGTCAAGCCTTTTTCTATTAACCCAAGAGTGCTTAAACTAGATTTTGTTCAAGTAACAGAACATAGCATACGTCTGGTTTTAACCTTAGATACTACGGTAAGATCTCGTTTAATTAAAGTCGATGAGGTCATTAGTGAGGAGAAACTCAATCAAATATCCCAATTTTTTAATGAGCGCTTTGCAGGGCTTGAACTCAATGAAATACGAAAAAGCATCCAAGAACTTGAAAATCACATAGAAAGAGAACAGTACACACTTATCCAAATGTTACTTGAAAATGAGTTACAGCAAACCTACACAGAGGATATAGAAATTGTATATGAAGGTTTAGACAAAGTTATCACTCAACCTGAATTCAAGTACGCGCACTATTTACATGAACTTATCCAAACTATTGAAGCAGAAGACCGCATAAAACAAGTTTTGTGTAATACTGACACATCGCTGAGTATATCTGTAGGCATAAATCCTGATACTGAAGAGAAATTCAGTATGGTGCAAGCTACGTACTATCTCAAAAAAAACGTGAAAGGTTATGTAGGTTTTATCGGTCCTCAAAGGATGCACTATCCTAAACTATACGCTATTGCTGATTATACCTTGAAACAGTTAAACTCTACTACTTTTTAGAATTCAAAAGCAAAATCACTAGAGTCTAAAAATTTGTTGGTCAAGCTGGCATAGACATTTAAGCTAAACACGGGTGAGGGTTTTAATCTTGTTTCGATAGCATCTTTTTTGGAGCGGTCGGGCAGGTATGATAAAACTATATTTCTACCCCAGAGTAATCCTGCTTCTAATGTTAGTCGTACATTGGAATTAGGTTTCCAGTTCCAGCAGGCTGCGCTCTTGAAATGGCTGTATATGTACTGCAAACGGATTTTGTTTTTAGTTAAGTTTGTATCTTGTACGCCGCCGTTATAACCGCCTGGGGTGAGTAATAAAGCGAGGTTGTTTTTACGGTCAAATTTGTAGGTAAGTTGTGCTTGAACAGGGAGAATTAGGGTTAAGGTAGTTTTTGAAAAAATTTTTTTATTGATACCCCAAATGGGTGCTATTATGAAGGGAATAGTACTATTACTATACACGGCGGCTAATCCATAAAATTTTTGATGATTTAAGCCTTTAATTTTGACTCTTAATGCCGCAACGGTGGCGTATGGGTGTAGGTTATTGAAGGTAGAAATACTTTCTGTTATACCACCTCCGAAGGCATATAACCACATTTTACTCCTAAGTCCTGCTCGCAAACCTGCCACAGCGAAAGATGCCGTGTATAGGTTATGATAAGGTTCAAAAGGGGTGTTTTTGCTATTGCGAATTTGTCTTACTCCGCCGTTTAATGTTAAAAAGTATTGTTTAGCGGTGATGTCTAATTCTCTCCAGCTAGCCTTTATTCTACCTTTTAGGGGCATAATAAGTTGTGCGTTGTATCTTGTAAAGCTCACGCTGCCTGTGGTATCTTGCAAATCTGCGTTGGGGATATACTCTGCACGGATGTTTAATCCTGTTCTAAAAAAGCGGCTAATATCTAATGCTTGTGTATAGGCTATTAGGGGTATGTGTAGCAGTAAAGGTATTAAAGCAGGGGGGACAAATTTCATGACACAAAGATATGATATAAAAGATTTGTTTGGGAGTTTGTGATGTGTTAAGATATTTTTTTGGGCGTGTCCCTTCGCTGCGCTTCGGGTCGGGCTACTGCGCACTACGCGTTCGCTTCGGTGCTACGCACTGCCTAACGGCATGCTCCGTATCCCTCACGCAGCAGCATTTGGATGTTTTACCTTCTTTGTGTATGTATCCTTGCTTTACCTTGTTTAATGTTTACTAGCCGAAAGAGAAAAATCGGTAGAGAACAAGATAGCGATTTGGGTTCTTCCTTTCTGATAGACGGATTTAATGATCACTACATTGAGTAGATAGTTTTTCAATGAAGATTTTTGATGCCCTGTAATTTGATAGATATATTCTGTATGGGTGTTTTTTTGGATAGTTTGAACGAGATATCGGTCATCTATATCAGCGAGTTTGATTTTTTGCCCATACTTGGCAGGGCGTCCCCGTTTTTTGACAGGACTGGGTTTTGCACGCAAATATAAGACCGTATCCGAAGATAATTTAGCAATCACAGCCAAGCCATATTGTTGTAAAGTACGTATATATCCTGCTACTGCATAAGCACTGTCTATGACCGCATACTCTACTTGAAAACGCTATCCCTGATACTACCTGCTGATATACAGATATAGCGATAAGATACCTTCTTTCCTTCCTGATATAGTCCTACACAACAATGCTTATTTCTATCCAATTATGAACTATCCCAAAAAACGGGATAACTGACGCAAACTATATTCACCACAGTATCTGGACAAACTTCTGACCGTAATTTTTTCTCTATTTCTTAAAAAACTTTCTATCAGTGTTAAAAAAATCTGTATATTTGCCTTACTTAATGTCTCTTTCAACAGAGAAAAGAAATTTGGATTTACTTTTTCATAACTGTACAAAAGTATAGTTTTTTTGTATCTGAAAGAACATCTGAAAAATGTCACTCATATTGGTTATATTTGCTACATAAAATGAATATTCTTTCTTTGCAAAACATTACTAAACGATATCAAGAGTTTATTGCCGTCAATAATATATCTTTAAACATACCCAAGGGCAGTATATATGGCATGTTAGGACCTAATGGTGCTGGTAAAACTTCCACGCTACGTATGATTACTCAAATTACTCTACCCGATTCAGGACAAATCTTGTTTGAAGAAGAGCCTTTATCTCAAAAACATCTCAACCGCATAGGATACATGCCCGAAGAGCGAGGTTTATATCCTAAAATGAAGGTTTATGAGCAGTTGTTATATTTTGTTAAGTTGAGAGGGTATTCTAAAAGTCAAGCGCAGCAACTCTTGTCTATATGGATAGATAAACTAAATATCAAAGAGTGGTTAAACAAGAAATCTAACGAACTTTCCAAAGGACAGCAGCAAAAATTGCAATTTATTGCCACAGTAGCCCATCAGCCGAGTCTGTTGATATTAGATGAACCTTTCTCAGGGTTAGACCCCGTCAATGCTAATTTAATTAAAGACGAAATTTCTGAACTTCATAAAAAAGGGACTACTATTATTTTTTCTACGCATCGCATGGAGCAGGTGGAAGAGATTTGTGATAATATCTGTCTTATTCATCAAGGTAAAGTAGTTTTAGATGGTACGCTTAAAGGCATAAAACAAAAGTTCAGAAAACCCTTGTATCAAATCCGATTAGAAAACGAGGATAACACTTTATTTAATCTTGAACGTGTAGAAGTAATTGAGCGGCTACCTAATCATATTTTAATCAAGTGTATAGATTTTAATCAGGATAGGCAGGTTTTGGAGTATCTTACGGCGCATTTACCTATTACCTACTTTGCTCCTTTTGAGACGCCTTTAAGTAATATTTTTATTGAGGTTGTGAGCTGACAGTACATTTTTTACTTCTGTTTGTGTAGAATTTGTATCAGTTGTAGCGCAAGAATTTTGTTCATAATTATTTTATTTTGGGCGTGTCCTTGTGGGCGTTACGCTGCGCGTATGCCCACAAGGTCGGCGTGCTGCGGGCTGCGCTGACGCTT
>JANWVE010000153.1:1722-6612 GCA_025057675.1 Bacteroidia bacterium | reverse complement strand
AGTGCGGAATGCACCGACCCGAGCGCCAGCGAGGGACACGCCCAAAAAAGTAAAATTATTTTTTAGACTTGATATAATCATACCTACAATCATACTCTATTCCTTAGGAATAATTAAAACTTTACCTTTCTTTAAAGGAGTGTTTTCTTTTAATTGGTTAGCTTTGATAATCAAACGCCTTTGCTGAGCATTTCCATAATACTTTTCAGCAATAGAGGATAACGTTTCTCCTTGTTCAACTGTATGCTTTGCTTTTATTTTAATGTTCAAAGGAGCTTCTGCATTGAGATCAGGAAATTTAGGATGTCCCTTTTTTTTTGCATTACTGTTCCATGTTTTGAGCTCATCCACACTGACATTGAACTTATCTGCAATCTTACCTAACACTTCACCTTTTTGCACGTAATACTCATAGTCAATTAGTGAGTTTGAAAAAGAATTATTCTGATGAACTTCTTTGATATCCCTTGTGGTTTTTTTTGAAGCAGTGTCCATTGCAACAGTATTTTTTTGAGCAGAAGTATCTTTTTTGATAGAAAGTGTATCCGTTAGTTGATTGAGAAAATTCTCTTCTATGGGTTTTTGCTTATTTTTGTAAAAAGCTACAAATAAGGTAATAACCGTAGCTAAAAGCGCTATCACAATAAAACCTAACTTTTGATTATTGGATAGGTGTATAGTATACCTTGGCTTTTGTTCTTTTGAAGGTGCTTGGGTATCTTGCATAACCTCAATAGGAGGACTAATAAGCGGCTGTTTTGTGTTATTTTCTGTGGAATGAGTGTTTTGGGTAGTGGAATCCATTGAATTTTGAGATACTTCGGATATTTTTTGTACTCGTATGACATGTACTGTAATATTATCTACTCCTCCGAATTCGTTAGCGGTATCTACTAATTTTTGTGCAAGGGTTTGAATAGGCTGGGTTGCACACTCTTCAAAAATACCTTGTATAATTTTATGGCTTACTATACCATGCAGACCATCAGTGCAGAGTAGAAATATCGCATTTTCGTGTAAGGGTAATTTTTGGACTTTTATAGGTATAGGTAGGGTAGTTTGTGTGCCTACGGCGGCTGTGAGTTGATGTTTTTGTGGATGCACTTCGGCGTCTGATGGCTGAATAACTCCTTCATCTATGAGTTGCTGTACGTAGGAATGGTCTTTGGTTAGTTGTGTAAGTTCTTTGTTGTGGTATTGGTACAAACGGCTATCTCCCACGTGGGCGAAGTAGATATATCCTTTATAGAAGAGGGCTACTACACAAGTTGTACCCATGCCTTTCAGGGCTATATCTGTGCTGGCGCGAGTGTGGATTTGTTCATTAGCTTTTGATATAGAGTCAATGATAGCACTTTCTATATTGTGCAGTGGGTTTTCTTTCAGGTTTTGAAGGATTATATTAGCACACATATCTGCGGCAGTACTTCCGCCTGCATGTCCTCCTAATCCATCACATACCACACTGGCAAAGTATTCTGATGTAGACAAAGTTTTTACTACATCTTCGTTTACTTTGCGTATTTTACCCACATCGGAAACGTGATGGTCTTGTATATCCATACAGACAAAATTATGCATATTTATCAAAATTTTAATCGGATTTTAGAAATTTGATATACAAGCAAGCATTTTGAGTAGTGGGTTCATGTAAAAATTGGGTAAGTTAGTTGTTATTTTTTTGGGCGTGTCCCTCGCTAACGCTCGGGTCGGGCTACTGCGCACTACGCATACGCTTCGGTGCTACGCTGCGCTGCGCACTGCCTAACGGCATGCTTCGTATCCCTCACGCAAGCTGCCTTTGGATGTTTTACCTGATTTTTATGCATATTTTTGTTTAATCTTGATTATCAAGTGCTTACAAGATAAAATTTTTTTACCTTGTTTGAATTATGTTCGCTTTATTTTGCTTTGTATTGATTTTCAAGCATGTACAAGATTAAACCTTGAATATATGGACTTATCATACTCCCTTTATCCTGCATAGCGAAGTTTTACCTTATTTTCAATTGATTTTCAAGTATTTACAAGGTTAAAATATATTTTAACCTTGTTTAATGTTCATTTTCAGGTACTTACGAGGTAAAGTTTTGAATAAGTAGATTCTGCCGACCTGCCAAGGTTCTTGCGTGAGGCACGCGGAGGGCAAGCCGTCAGGCTTGGTGCGCAGCCCCACGCCCGCTCTTTTACTCTTGCCCAGGGGGCGCAGCACCGTCAGCCCGTAGCACGCCGACCCGAGCGCAGCGAGGGACACGCCCAAAATACTTATCAGCTTTAATAGAGTCTCAAAAATAATCTCAAATTGTGTAAAAATTTTTTTAATAAGTGTTTTACATAAACAGTACAAAAATTAGTACTTTTGTAAATTAGAAATGAAACTACAATCCGTTTTACTAATTGACGATAATGATGTAGATAACTTCATTCATCGTAGAGTGATTGATATAATGGCTTTTGCTCAAAGTGTACACGCATGTACTTCGGTCAAAAGCGCAAAAGAATTTATAGATACATTAGTCAGAAGCCAAGAAAATCTACCCGAGATTATATTTTTAGACCTAAATATGCCAGGGGAGAATGGTTTTGCTTTTTTAGAATGGTTCAAAGAATTTTCTGCTAAATATCCTAACCAAAGCAAAATTGTAATACTTACATCATCAAATAATCAAGCGGATGTAGATCATGTTTTTTCTTACACTAACGTGATAAAATTTATTACTAAGCCGCTAAAAAAAGATGATTTATTACAAATTTCCCCTTAAAAACATACTCGTAGTATGCTGGTAATTGTAGGTGCGGGGATTAGTGGACTAACACTTGGCTACTACTTAAAGAGTCAAGGCACCCCTTACGTAATTATTGAACAACACTCTACCGTAGGAGGTAACATACAAACTTTACACATTGAAAATAGGATATTAGAACTCGGTCCTAATACTTTACCTCTTAAACCGCACGTTTGGGATTTAATTCAGGATTTAGATTTAGTTGGAGAAGTTCTTTACAGCCACTCAAGTGCTAAAAAACGGTTTATTCTAAAATCAGATAAATACGTCCCCTTACCTTCAAATCCTTTGTCTGTATTTGTAAGTCCATTTTTTAATGTACAGAGCAAAATAAAGATACTCAAAGATATATTCAAAAAACCGAATAATAATCTTCCTAAACATGAAACAGTATATGATTTTTTTGTACGTCATTTTGGGACTCAAATTGCTGATGAAGTAGTAACCCCATTTGTTTCAGGCATATATGCAGGCGATAGTCAAAAGTTAATTGTTGAATACGCCTTTCCTACATTGATAGACATAGAGAAAAATACAGGAAGTATCATCAAAGGTTTTATTCAATATCAAAACAAACAACGCTCGCAAGGTATAATATCCTTCAAAAAAGGCTTGTACACTTTGATAGAAGCCCTGCATAAAGTACAAAAAGAGAATATCTGGCTTAATACATCTATCCAAAAAATAGACTTCGGAATACAAAATCATACTCTTTATTTATCCGATAAAGCTATAACTACCCAACAAATAGTTTTTACAGCACCTGCATATAGTATCACAAAATACATTAAGAGTTTATCCCATGAATTTGCTAACCAATTAACACAGATTTACTACGCACCTGTATGTGTAGTTCATTCTGTGTATCCAAAAAATGCAATTAACCACAAACTAGATGGATTTGGTGTGTTACATCCTAAAAAATACAATACTTTCACCCTGGGTACGATATTTTCTTCTACCTTGTTTGCTAATCGTACTTCTGAAAATGAAGTGCTTTTAACTACCTTTATTGGAGAGAAATTTCTACCCGATAACCCTCAAAAAATCCAAGATAAAGTACATCAAGAGCTATCTAAATACTTACAAGTAACTCAAAAACCCATTTTCACGCATTTGCATATTTGGGCGCGCGCCATTCCACAGTATGAAGCTAATTATGAGTATATTCTACCGCTTGTGCATCAGTGGGAGAAAAATGGCATATATTTCTCGGGAAATTGGCTTAATGGTATTTCTGTAGATAGATGTATAGAGGTCAACAGGCAATTAGCACAAAAATTAGCATAGCATCTATGATTAGACTAAAAAATCGAAAATGAATAAGTTTAATAAAAAAGCTCAAAGATTTAAAAAACAAATTCATTAGTTTTGCATAAATTTACAATTTTTTTCATATCTTTGCTATACAAAACTCGTATAAGGTACTATTTAGTGATACAGTTCTACTATTATATTAAATGAAATAATGAGATTTTGGGACTTATTTGTATGGAGAATATATAGGCATATTTATTGGATAGTGTGCTGTACCCTACTTTTTGCATTAAGTTCTGAGTCTTACGCGCAGCGAAATACAAACAAATCATATCGCAAGCGGGTATGCAAAGGAGAGGGATGCCATCAAACTAAGGTGCGTTCCTCTTCCACAAGGATGAACTATCCTATTGGTACAAGGTATAGGAAAGTAGCCTCAACGAGCAGAAGTGGCTATCGGCGTTCTGTATGCCGTGGAAGAGGGTGCTATCCAGTTAAATACACTGTGCCACAGAGAGACTTAAACTATAAGCCGAGTTATAACCCTCGTAAAGCCCAACGTTTTAGCCGCTATCACCCAAGAGAGCAGCGCATACAATTTAGCTTAAAAGATGTAGGCTATGCTTGTAATCCTCGCACAAAAAAATCAAGATCTTTGAAGCGTTATGGTTGTAGCGAGCAGCCTGTTCAATTTAGATTAAAAGAATATCGGTATTCTTGTACGCCGCGTATGAGGAAGTTCCATTCTTTTAGGCGGTATAGTTGTTACGAGCAGCCTGTTCAATTTAGATTAAAAGAATATCGGTATTCTTGTACGCCGCGTATGAGGAAGTTCCATTCTTTTAGG
>JANWVE010000153.1:0-1591 GCA_025057675.1 Bacteroidia bacterium | reverse complement strand
TAAAAGAATATCGGTATTCTTGTACGCCGCGTATGAGGAAGTTCCATTCTTTTAGGCGGTATAGTTGTTACGAGCAGCCCATTCGTTTTCGTTTGAGGGAGTACAGCTATTCCTGTTACACCAAACTTCAGAAGGCTCGTAGGTTTTCACGTTACACGTGCTACCCTATAACTGTACCTAGCAATAGTTGTCTGCTCAATCAACAGGAATGTCCCATTCAATTTGATAGACCTACACGCTGGCAGGTCATCAAGCGGGATACGCGCAATTTTTTTAGAAACAAGCGCAAGCACTGTAAGTTAATGGGTAGGTACACGGGGGTTGGAAAGGGCAATTATATTGTTACGTCGAAAGGGGAAGCTATTGTAACTAATTTCAAAATAAAAAAGAATGTAGACCATCCTATCAAGATTGTAGTACGTTTAGTACCCCAAGATTTGAGCAAAATTAAGTATGGCAAGCATGGCAAGCGTAAAATTAAAATGAAGCGAAAGGTAATTAAAAAGCCCGAAACTAAACGTATTATGATTAGAGAAATGACCTATAGAGGACGCTATGACTGGATTTTAGCCGCTTATCCAGAGGAGTCGCTTAAATTGGTAGAATTTCAGGCACAGTATCAAGGTCCTCCTATTCCGTATAACATTGCCATTGATGTTCAACCTCCTGAAAATAAAAAGGAGAAAAGAAAGAAAGAAAAATTAAAGAAAAAAGTAGCTAAGGAGAAAGAACGCAAGAAAAAACGGGCAGAGCGTGCTAACCGTAAGATACGCAAACAAGCAGAATATGACCAAAAACGAGAGAAAAGATTAGAGGAAAAAGAAGCCAAAATGGAAAGTAATCCGCTTAAACCTAGGCGAGGTAAAAAGCAGCCAAATACACCTTAGGATGAGAACTAATAGCTAAGATAAATCAAAAATATATTTACTTTGACTTTTGTATATCTTTGTATATCATTTCTTTTTAGGTTGGATTTATAGAATAATTTTACTTTTTTGGGCGTGCCCCTCGCTGCGCTCGGGTCGGCGTGCTGCGGGCTACGCTATCGCTTCGGTGCTTCGCTAACGCTACGCACTGCTGACGCACCCTCCGCATGCCTCACGCAAGGACTTTTGCAGGTTGGCAGAGTTTATTTATTCAGATCTTTACCTTGTAAGTATGTGAAAATGAACATAAAATAAGGTAAAACCCAATTTTAATCTTGTAACTCATTGAAAATGAGTTGAAAATAAGATAAAATTTACATATTGAGGGTCAAAGGATTATCAAAAGTCCATGTATTCAAGGTTTAACTTTGTATATACTTGAAAATGAATGTAAAAAAGTAAGGTAACAACATTTGAAACAAAGTAAAAAATTTTTAATTTTGTAAGCAGTTGATAATCAATTTTAAACAAGGTACAGCAAAGGCATGTATAAAAACAGGGTAAAACATCCGAAAGCGGCTTGCGTGAGGCATGCGGAGGGCAAGCCGTGAGGCTTGGTGCGAAGCCCCTCGCCCACACTCTAACCCTTGCCCAGGGGGTGGGCGGGTGGGGCGCAGCACCGCCAGCCCGTAGCACGCCGACCTTGTGGGCATACGCGCAGCGTA
>JANWVE010000152.1 GCA_025057675.1 Bacteroidia bacterium | reverse complement strand
ATGCCGTTAGGCAGTGCGCAGCGTTAGCGTAGCACCGTAGCGAAGCGTAGTGCGTAGTAGCCCGACCCGAGCGCAGCGAGGGACACGCCCAAAAAAGTAAAATTATCTTTTACCTCTATATACTTAATATAATAGACTTAATATAAAAAGGCGAAGCGGCACTGGGCATGGCGCGCTGCATCAGCCTTATGAGTGGCATGGCATAGACTTTGTGGCTTTTTAGTTAGGAGCGGTTCGTATTGGTTTTATGATTTGATTTGGTAGATGTGCTGCACTAACCTGTGTAGCACTTTTATTTTTTGCAAATATAATAAACGTAATTGATTTGTCAATAAGTTTGTTGTGTTTTTTGCTAAGTTATAGAATAGTATCATACAAGTAATCTTGATTTTTATAGGAGAAATCAGTAGTATAGTGTAACCCTCGGCTTTCTTTACGGAGTTTAGCGGATTTAGTAATGAGAAAAGCACAAGTGATAATGTTTCGAAGTTCGCACAGTTCAACAGATACTTTAGTTTTTTTGTAAAATTCTTCGGTTTCTTTGTATATTAAATCTAGTCTTCGCAAGGTGCGTTCTAAGCGTAAATCATTGCGCACAATGCCGACATAGCTGCTCATTAAATTTTGTACTTCCTTGAAGTTTTGAGCAATTAGTATCCATTCTTCGGGATAAGTAGTGCCGCTATCGTTCCAATCGGGGATATTTTCTAAAATAGGAATAGTTTTGAAGTCATTTTTAACATGCTCGCAAATACGATGAGCAAAAACTAAAGCTTCTAATAAAGAGTTGCTGGCTAACCGGTTAGCACCGTGTAGACCTGTACAGGCACACTCTCCACATGCGTAGAGGTTATGAATAGAAGTTTTACCGTGTTCATCCACTAAGATACCCCCACAAATATAGTGCATAGCAGGTACAACAGGTATCCATTCTTTTCTCATATCTATTCCTACACTTAAACAATGCTGATAAATAGTTGGGAAGGCTATTTTTATTTCCTCTGGGGATATTTGGGTGGCATCAAGATACATGTACTCTTTACCATGTTTTTTCATTTCTTGGTCAATAGCGCGGGCAACAATGTCGCGCGGGGCTAAGTCTTTACGAGGGTCGTATTTTTGCATAAAAGCCTCACCCTCATGATTGCGCAAAATAGCACCATGCCCACGTACAGCTTCGGATATTAAAAATGCAGGGGACATGTGTCCAGGATGATACAATGCGGTAGGATGAAACTGTACAAATTCCATATTAGCGATTCTACCATTTGCTCTGAATACCATAGCTATACCATCCCCTGTGGCAATTTTGGGATTAGTGGTAGAAGCATACACATTTCCACATCCACCTGTTGCCATTACTGTAATTTTAGAGAGTATTTTTTCTACCTTTTCGGTTTGCTTGTTTAGAGCAAAAACACCATAACAAGTAATGTTCGGTGTGCCTTTGTGTACATATCTACCAAGATGATGTTGGGTTAAAATTTCTATGGCGAAATAATGGTCAAAGAGCAATATATTTGGATTTTCTTTTACTCTTTGCAGTAGAGTGTTTTCAATTTCTTTACCTGTGTAATCGGCGGCATGAATAATGCGTTTATCAGAATGTCCGCCTTCTTTGACTAAGTCTAGTTCACCTTTATCGTTAAGGCTAAATGAAGCGCCCCATTCTATTAGTTCTCGTATTCTATCAGGTCCTTCGGATACTACAATCCGTACAATGTCTTCGTGGCATAAACCATCACCAGCTATTAAAGTATCTTGAATGTGTTTTTCAAAGGAGTCATTTTCGTTGTCCATTACGGCGGCTACTCCGCCTTGTGCATACTTTGTGTTGGCTTCATCAGGGGAAGTTTTAGTTAATACAATTACTTTACCATAGTGTGATAGCTTCAAGGCAAGAGAAAGTCCTGCGATTCCTGAACCTACAATGAGAAAGTCAGTTTTATGCATAATTTTAGAGCAAATATAGTACCTTATTGAAATACAAAATGTACTTTAATGAACCCTATCTCCCCGAAGGGATAAAGACTGCATAATTTCTGCTTCTGCATCTAAATACTCTTTCCAGCGAGCTTTAACCTTTTCTTCAGGTAGATAAATTTTAGCTAAATCCAAAAAAATGCGATAGTGTTCTGCTTCTGAAACCATAAACTCGTGATAAAATTGGCGTAAATGTTCATCCGTGCAGTATAGAGATAACAAACGAAATCTTTCGCAGCTTCTTGCTTCTATCATAGCGCACGTAAGCAGTTCTTCTACTAATCTTTCATGTTTAGCACCGCCCTTTTTTTGTATTTTCAAAAGTAAGTTAACATATTCATCTTTACGTTGTTTGCCCAGACGAAGACCTCTACTTTTTAGTTCTTGTAATACGCGTTCAAAATGCGACCACTCTTCGGTTACAATGGGGGTTACGGTATCTACTATTTCTGCATATTCAGAATAATTTACGATTAACGAGATACCTTGTGAGGCTGCTTTTTGTTCGCAATAAGCGTGGTCAGTAAGTATTTCCTCAATGCTTTTTTCTGCGATGTTAACCCATCTTGGGTCTGTGGCTAGTTTTAAACCTAACATAAATTAGTTGTAAATTTACAATATAAACAACAATTTGGAGGATTTAAATTTTTTTAATTTTTGGGCGTGTCCTTGCCCACGGCTCGCTTTGCTCGTGTGGGCAAGGTCGGCGTGCTGCGGGCTGACGGTGCTGCGCCCCACCCGCCCACCCTCTGGTTATAGGGTTAAGGGCGTGGGCGTGGGGCTTCGCACCAAGCCTGACGGCTTGCCCTCCGCATGCCTCACGCAAGCGGCAAGTATACTAATCCCACTTATTCAAAACTTAACCTTGTAAGTACTTGAAAATCAATATCAAATAAAGTAAAAGTGTATTTTAACCTTGTAAATAACTGAAAATCAATCGGAAATAAGGTAAAACTTGAATTATTCGGGATTAAAGAGATATAGTAATTCCGCGTATTCAAGGTTTAACTTTGTAAATACTTCAAAATCAATGCAAAACAAAGCAAAACTTGTATATTCAGGGTTAAAGGGTTGTGTAGAGTGCATGTATTCAAGGTTTAACCTTGTACATGATTGAAAATCAATATCAAATAAGATAAAGCAAACGTATGTATACAAACAAGGTAAAGCATCAAAACGCAGCTTGCGTGAGGCATGCGGAGGGTGCGTGAGCAGTGCGTAGCACCGAAGCGATAGCGCAGCCCGTAGCACGCCGACCCGAGCGCAGCGAGGGA
This sequence comes from Bacteroidia bacterium, assembly GCA_025057675.1. GTDB lineage: Bacteria > Bacteroidota > Bacteroidia > JANWVE01 > JANWVE01 > JANWVE01. The sequence continues at coordinate 3,451 of JANWVE010000152.1, read as the reverse complement.
CACGCCCAAAAATGAGAATATCTTTATACTTATATGCATTAGTGTAACTTTATACGTTAGTTTCATAACCAACGTTAATCTTGCTCGATTGTATGCTTGAGAACCTCATAAATAAGTTCAGCAAGTGCCTGAATGAATAAAGGACTATCATTTAACCCATTCGTAAAAGTAAAATAGGGTATCCCCATTTTTTGGGCAAGCTGAGCGTATTCTATGCCAATTTCATAAAGCGTTTCTAAATGGTCTGATACAAAAGAAATAGGTATAATAATAACGTTGTTTATCTTTTGCTTGGCTAACTCTTGAATTACTTCCTGGGTATAAGGTTTAAGCCATTCCATAGGACCTACGCGGGACTGATAACTTATACGGTACGGTAAATCAAAGTTTCTCGCTTGCATGATAGCTTGAATAGACTCCTCAATATTCTTCTGGTAAGGGTCGCCTTTGCGTACTCCACGAACAGGAATACCATGCGCAGAAAAAACTAAAACAGTATTTTTTTTATCTTTCAATTTATTGATTTCTTCGTCAATTTTTTGATTTACTGCTTGCACGTAACGCGGATGCGTGTGATAAGTTTTTATTATCAGAACTGGAATGTTACTTTGCCTTTGCTGACAAACTTTTTGGAAAGTATCAATAGAAGACTGGCCAGTACTATAACAATAATGAGGATATAAAGGTAATAAAACTATTTTTTTGACCTCTTTCTCTTGTAAATACTCTAATGCTTGTTCTGCGTTCGGAAAGCTGAAACGCATAGCAGTTGCCACTTCAAAATGGTATTTATGATAATTTTGATTGAGATAAAGTGATAGTGCAGTACGTTGTTTTTCTGTATTTTCGTTAATGGGTGAGCTTCCACCTATTTTTGCGTACTTTTTTCGGGTTTTTTTGGCTCGCCAGTGAGATACAAGATAAGCAAATATTTCTCTGCTCCATCCTTTTAATTGAATAGGAACGACCTCCTCATCCATAAATAGGCGATACAAAAAAGGTTGTACGTCATTTAAATTTCTCGGACCCCCTAAATTACATAATACAACCCCTATTTTCATACTTAGGCTATAAAATTGAATAAAAAATAAACAACGACAAAATAAAGAATAAAGCTAAACTCAAAAACAGATAGGCACTATAACCAAAATTTAGCAGAATTATCTTTTTGAGTCGCGTCCCTCGCGGCACGCTGACTCGAGCGTAGTGAGAAACATACCCAAAAAATGAAAAATTACTTTTTAGACTTTATTAGTTTTTGCTTAACTTAGATGATAAATAAATTTTGAGTTTTTAGATAAGTCTCCTATTTTTGCGAAACATACTTCAGTACTATGAAAAAATCTCTGGCTATTCTATTGACTTGCTTTTTGTTTACTACTTTAACGAACTACGCCCAAGTAGGTATACGCGTGGGTGCATTTGGTCAACCTCAGGGTTGCTGGGTGTATAATCAAAACTGGTTAGATGCAGATAACAATTACGCTCCTACACCCATCTATCGGACAAACTTTGGATTAGATTTAGGCTATAACTTCAAAGATCAGTTGGGTATCCGCGCGAACGTAATATACAACCAAATGGGTGTGCGCAATGAAGATAAAGAAACAGGTTTTACCTCTTCTAATGCTAATGTAGGTGGAGACTTTCCCAAAGTTTTGGGATACAGCAGTCAGCAACACGCCCCTAATGACAAAGTTATCAAAACAGACATTATTCCTAAATACATTTCTACACCTTTAATGCTCAGAGTGAATTCTAACCCCCTTTCTAATGTTATCTCCCATTTTGATTTAGTTCTTACGCCCTCTTTCTTAGTAGGTATGGGCAGCCGCTACAAAGAAGGCGGTGGAGCATGGAAAAAAAACGCAGATAGTGTTATCGTAAAACTAAAAAAATATACCAATTCTTTTGACTTCGCAATTGGTATTGGAGTAGGGGTTGACGTGAAACTAGCAGAAAATCTTTATTTGAACCTAAGCGTACTACGTATCAACTACTCAATTACAGATGCCTTCAAGAGTCAAGATAAAACAGGACCTTTCGTATGGTATAGAGACAACAAAGATAATGCTACACAGAACATTAACTTAGCCACAGGCGGTTCTAGTAATGCCACTCCTGACTCCCGCAAGTATCATCATTTAACTATTAGCTCACAAGTTGGAATAGCATATATTATCACTCAAAACTAAATCTCACCTCTTTTACCAAAATAAAACTTCTTTACTGCTCGTGGTAAAGAAGTTTTATTTTTTTGGCTCACAAAAACCTTATAGTTTTGCGAAAAAACCGAATATGGAATTAGAAGGCAAATTATTTCGTAAATACGAAGAGCAAATAGTAGGCACAAAAGGCTTTCGTAAAAGGGAGTTTGTTATTGATTACGCAGAAAATCCATCGTATCCGCAAAAGATAAAGTTTGAATTAGTCCAGGAAAAGTGTGCAGAATTGGACAAATTCAATGAAGGAGATACTATAAAAGTGTATTTTAACATTCGGGGAAGTGAGTGGCAGGGTAAATATTATGTTAATCTCAATGCATGGAAATTAGAAAAATTAGCTGACGCAGCAAACAAACCCAACACGGATACTGACACAACAGCAGAAAAAACTCTTCAAGCAGATAATTTACCTGCACTTAACGAGGAGGATGACCTACCCTTTTAACTAAGATTGAAAAAAGCACTTCTTTAAAGCCATGAAACGTTTATTTAGTTATTTTGTACAAGGTTTATTTTTTGTCATTCCGTTATCTATTATCGTTTATCTTGTTTATTGGATAGAACAAAAAATAGCCTCTTTATACAACTCTACACCGCATATTTTATGGATTGCGTTAGGTTTATTTTTGTTTATCATAGCAGTGGGCTTTTTAACCTCAAATCTACTCACTAAACCATTTATTGCTTATTTAGAAAAACTTATCGTTAAAATACCTTTGTTCGGGGCTATTTACAGTTCCACAAAAGACCTTATGTCTGCTTTTGTAGGAGATAAACGAAAATTTAGCCAACCTGTTTTAGTCAAGGTTAATGATGAGGAAAACTTAGAAAGAATAGGTTTTATCACTAATCAGGATTTATCTATGTTAGGTATTGAGGACAAAGTTGCGGTTTATTTACCTCATTCGTATGCTTTTTCGGGGTGGGTAGTGATTGTACCTAAAAAAAGTGTAACGCCTATTCCTGCTAAGGCTTCTGAAATCATGGTTTTTTTGGTATCTGGCGGACTTACCCTCAAAAAGGAGGAGGAAATGGAGCATTGATATACTAATTCTAAACAGTAATTTTATTTTAAGTCTATTTTTTTCTTACATAAAAAGTTATTTTCGAAGGTTAAGTTTTAATTTTTTGGGCGTGTCCTTGTGGGCATTACGCTGCGCGTATGCCCACAAGGTCGGCGTGCTACGGGCTGCGCTATCGCTTCGGTGCTACGCACTGCTGACGCA
>JANWVE010000151.1 GCA_025057675.1 Bacteroidia bacterium | reverse complement strand
GCGGAGGGTGCGTCAGCAGTGCGAAGCACCGAAGCGATAGCGCAGCCCGCAGCACGCCGACCTTGTGGGCATGAGCGCAGCAAAACGCCCACAAGGACACGCCCAAAAAAATTAAAACTTAAACCTTTGAAGGTTACTTTCTCTGGTAAAGATAGACTTAATAATGGGTAAAAAGGGCATATTTAGTTTAGAATATTGTTTTTATTATGCATCATCATGAACCTATGAAGGATATTTCATCAGATTATTGTGTTATTAAGTTACGAGTTGTATCTTTGGATAAAATATGCGTATAGTAAGTATCAGCTTTATTGTGATATTCTTGCTCTTACTTTTAGGTTGCCGAAAAGATAAAGTACATCAATCCGATAACGTTTCTGATATACCCGCAGAAACAATGTATCCCGCAGATATTGCAAAAATCATGACCCAAAAATGTGCTAATACAGGATGCCACGACGGTAAAGCGAATCCTGCTTCATTAGCCCTCAATACATGGGAAAATGCAATGAAAGGTGCAAGTTATGGTTCTGTGATTATGCCGTATAGACCTAATCTAAGCTACCTTTTTTTACACACTAATACCTATCCCAGCTTGGGTAATAGCTTACCTCCTATCATGCCTCCTGCATCTTTTTCACTACCATTGGATTCAATTAGCGTAGCCAAGATTAAAAATTGGATTTCAGAGGGCGCACCCAATAAGAACGGATTTGTTAAGTTCTCGGACAACCTACAAAGAAGTAAGCTTTATGTGGTCAACTCGGGTTGTGATTTAGTTACGATTATTGACGCAGAAACCAATCTCCAAATGCGATACATAGGTGTTGGAAGCAAAAGACATCTGCGATTCAAAGAAGGAAATGGTATAGGTCCCATTCAATCTCCCCATTACCTGGACATTTCTCCAGACAAAAAGTATTGGTACGTAACCCTGATTGAAGGTAAAGCTATTGAAAAATATGATGCCGAAGTAGATAGCTTTGTAGCTAGGTTAGAGATACCCTCTTTTGGACAAGTAGCCCATATTAGCATCACCCCCGATGGCACAAAAGGAATTATCAGCAACTACGATCCAGGTAACCCCGCTATTGCTGTGGTTAACCTTACTAACATGACCACTACTAAAATTATTTCAGGCATCGGCGGCAGACCGCATGGGTTAGTTTTTTATGATAATAATACAGCTTATGTAGCAGGATATATAAGCAATACCGTATACAAAATAGACTTAATTACAGGGGACATTTTGGAGAACATATTTACAGACAATCCTCTGCTGGGCAAAAATAATACTTATCCGTATGATTTGATGTTTAATGCAGATAAAAGTAGATTATATGTATCCTGCTCTAGAACAAATGAAATGATAGAAATCAACCCTATTACTGACATGGTTACTCGCCGAGTTAATGTGGGTAAAAAACCGCTTTTATTTGATATTGATAAACAAACCAACACTTTATTAGTTGCCTGTCAGGATGATGATAATCCTTCTTTTTCGGGCAGGGGTAGCGTATGTGTGATAGAGCTCAATAGTTTTACCTTGACAAAAAAAATTTTTGGATTGGGAAATATGCCACGTGTAGTCCGTGTACATCCTCAAAAGCGGGTAGCGTATGTAGCCGTTGAAAATTTTGATGGTATTGACCCTCCTCATCATGCTTCTGATTGTGCAGGAAATAATGGATTTGTAAGTATCATCAACTTGAATACTATGGATAGGGACCCCTCTGCTTTCAAAAATGAACTCTCGGTACAGCCTATTGGTATGGTAGTACGATAGGCATTACTTTTTAGAGATTTTGAACTAAAAGTAAGTTATTTTTTTGGGCGTGTCCTTGCTTGCGTTTTGCTATGCTCATGCAAGCAAGGTCGGCGTGCTACGGGCTGACGGTGCTGCGCCCCACCCCCTGGGCAAGAGTAAAAGCGTGGGTGATGGGCTTCGCACCGTGCTAACGCACGCCCTCCGCATGCCTCACGCACGCAGCAAGTATACTAACCCCACTTATTCAAACTTTATCCTTGTAAGTAATTGAAAATCAATATCAAACAAATTAAAAGTGTATTTTAATCTTGTAAATAACTGAAAATCAATGGGGAATAAGGTAAAACTTGAATGTTCAGGATTAAAAAGATATAGTAATTCCACGTATTCAAGGTTTAACCTTGCATATGCTTGAAAATCAATGCAAAACAAGGTAAAGCAAACGCAGCTTAAACGAGGTGAAAATTTTTAACCTTATAAGTACTTGATAATCAAGATTGAATAAGATAAAGCAAACGTATGTATACAAACAAGGTAAAATATCAAAACGCTGCTGCGTGAGGCATGCGGAGGGTGCGTGAGCAGTGCGTAGCGCAGCGAAGCACCGAAGCGATAGCGCAGCCCGCAGCACGCCGACCTTGTGGGCATGAGCGCAGCAAAACGCCCACAAGGACACGCCCAAAAGAGATAAAATAAGTTATCAAATATGATATCAAATATGATTGTAGTGTAAAGCTACTTTATTACAACTCCTTCGGCTACAAAGCTGACATTGATTTCTGGTTGAGTTATTTTCTTAATATCAGCTTCAGATTTACCTTCCTCCTTAGCCATTTTTTTCAACTCTTCTACGGTAGTCGTATCATATTTTGCTATACCCTTGAATATGGCAGTTTTGCCAGTAGCATCCTTGGGTACAAAAAAACCATAATCCTTAAAAGTAATATGTAAAGTATGCTTCTTATCTTCACTTTGTACTTGCATCCAACAACCTTTATTCTGACATACATCACTAATTTTACCTGTAAGTAAAGCATTTACACCTTTGGGATTTTTCTTCAATTCCTCAAATACAGTTTCAAAAGGTTTAGCACCCTCTGCATTGATAGTAGCTCCAAAATTACCTGTGGAAGATAATTTAACAACGGTATCTTTCTTATCTAACGAGTCTTTTTGAGTAGATTTTTTCTCGCTTTTGCAAGCATGAAATAAAATACTGATACACGTCAGAGTGAAAATAAATTTTAGAGGACTTTTCATGACGACAAAAGTATGAAAATTACCAATACATTCAAACAAAGTGTTGTGTTAGTAATTAAAATAGGTGAAACCTGCACCTGACATAGTTGAGCGTAACGAAGGAAACTCCTCTTGATATTGTGTGAATACCAACATCAAGGTAAAAAGAGTATAGTTAAAACAAGGTAAAAAATTTAATCTTGTAAGCACTTGATAATCAAAATTAAACAAGGTAAAGCAAGAATATGTATAAAAACAAGGTAAAACATCCAAAAGCGGCTTGCGTGAGGCATGCGAAGGGCGTGCGTCAGCACGGTGCGAAGCCCCTCGCCCACACTCTTACCCTTGTCCAGGGGGTGGGCGGGTGGGGCGCAGCACCGAAGCGTCAGCGTAGCCCGTAGCACGCCGACCCTGCACACCTGCGCGCAGCGCAATGTGGGCAGGGACACGCCCAGAAATATTTTATTCACCAAATTGTAAGTCAGCACTCAATAAAACTGTTTTACTCTCCCCAAATGTCTTCACCTTTTTTCTTGATCCATGTAGGATTTTCAGGTTCTGCCATACGCACAACTTTTGGAGTAAAAGTAGCTAAAATATCCACTAAATCTGACTGATTTTGCATGATTACATCAATGTTTTTGTACGCCATAGGTGCTTCATCTAAACCACCTCCAATAAGTACTACACCATGTTTATCTAAATGCTTTTTCAATTCAGCATGGGTAATGTTGTTGATTGCATACGTACGGGACATAATTCTTCCTGCCCCATGTGAAGCAGAATAAATAGCTGAAGCATTTCCTTTACCCCGCACTACATAACCTTTGGCAGTCATAGAACCTGGAATAACGCCCAATACACCCTTTCCCGCAGGAGTAGCGCCCTTTCGATGAACTATTACCTCCGTGCCATCCGCAAGATGTTCCTTCCAGGCAAAATTATGGTGATTTTCAATCCTGGTAACAGGCTGTTCACCTAAGGCTTTAGCAATACGTTTGTGTATATGGTGATGACAAGCAGAAGCATACTCACCCGCAAAATTCATAGCTATCCAATATTCTGCACCTGCGGTTTTGTTCAAATCTAACCAAGCTAAATGTATCAAGTCTTTGGGTAGAAATTTACATTCATTTTGGGCAATTTTAGAGTAGTGGTTCGCAATATTAGCTCCTAAACCCCTTGACCCTGAGTGAGAAAGTAAAGCCATGTATTTGCCTGGTGGTAACTTTAGTTCTTGATGAAACTCTGTAATTTCTAATATACCGAATTCTACAAAGTGGTTGCCCGTACCTGAAGATCCTATTTGTCTATACGCACGGTCTTTTAATTTTCTCAAAATCGTTAGTTCTTTCCACTCTTTACGTTCAAAAATAGGGTCATCTAAAACCTTCTCAAAAACACCCTCTAATCCGAAACGGGTATTTTCCTCTAAAATTTTTTTCAGGCGTGGTACATCATTTAATCGATTTTGAGGCACATCATAGACGCTCAAACACATGCGGCAAGCAATATCCACACCTACGGCAAAGGGTATCACGTAGTTTGGTTGAGTAGCTAAAACCCCTCCGATAGGCAATCCGTATCCATGATGCGCATCAGGCATGAGCGCCCCTGCTACACTTATCGGTAAACGCATAGCATTATCCATTTGTGTGATAGCTCCTGTTTCTATATTTTCTCTGCCGTATATTTGATATTCTAATGGGATTTGACGAACCTCTGTATTTTGTTTTAGACTGTCTTTTAATCCTTTTTCTATTACATATTTTGCCCATTGAGCATACAGTGCATCTTCCACGTATAATTCAGGATTTTCTAATACACTACGCATAGAGTTGAGTATTTTGTTAGGCTCAATTTGAGTAGTATTCAAAATTTGTTTAGCTACCCTGCCTGCAAATTGAATATCCGCAAGATTTTCTAATCCAATTTTTTTAAAGTCATGGTTTTGAAATTTACTTACTTTCATCGCTGTATCCAATTTGAATGAAAAGTTGAACTTTTACGTTTCATCAATCAAAAACGTTGTATTTTTGCCCAGAATATTTATGACAACTACTTCACAACATTTGTCTGAACAAGAGATTATTCGCAGAGAGAAACTGTCCCAACTCATTGCTTTGGGTATCAATCCTTACCCTGCGGAGTTATACCCTGTGAATACCACTGCTCAAGAAATTTTAAGCAATTATGACCCTGAAAAAAATAATTATCAAGAGGTTTGTATAGCAGGTCGGTTGATGAGCATACGCAACATGGGTAAGGCTTCTTTTGCGGTTATTCAAGACCATACAGGTAAAATACAAGTTTATATTCGCATTGATGACATCTGCCCAGGGGAGGATAAAACTTTATACAAAGAAGTTTTTTTGAAACTAACTGATATTGGGGATATCATAGGCATCAAAGGTTATGTATTTAAGACTAAAACAGGTGAAACAACTGTTCATGCGAAGGAATTCACGTTTTTAGCTAAGTCTTTGCGTGTTTTACCGATTGTTAAAGAAAAAGATGGAGAGGTATATGATGCTTTCACAGACCCTGAATTGCGTTATCGCATGCGTTATGTAGATTTAATTGTTAATCCTCATGTAAAGGAGATTTTTATTAAGCGAACTAAACTTGTCAATACCATGCGCGAATACCTTAATACCAAAGGGTATTTAGAGGTAGAGACTCCTATTTTACAACCTATTTACGGAGGAGCTTCTGCGAGACCCTTCAAAACGCATCATAATACTTTAGACATGACTTTATACCTTCGCATTGCTAATGAGCTCTACTTAAAACGTTTGATTGTCGGTGGTTTTGAGGGTGTGTATGAATTTTCTAAAGATTTTCGGAACGAGGGTATGTCGCGTTTCCATAACCCTGAATTTACTCAAATTGAGTTGTACGTAGCGTACAAGGACTATTACTGGATGATGGACTTAGTAGAGGAGATGATTGAAAAAGTAGCTATTGCTACGAATGGAAGTACCCAAGTCAAAGTAGGGGATAATGTTATTGATTTCAAAAGACCTTGGAAGCGTTACACTATGTTTGAAGCGATAGAGCATTTTACGGGAGTAGATATTAGTCAAATGGATGAAGGTGAACTTCGTAAAACAGCTAAAGCACTCAAAGTTCATGTAGATGAGACTATGGGCAAGGGTAAAATTATTGATGAGATTTTTGGAGAACACTGCGAAAAGAATCTCATTCAGCCCACTTTTATTATGGACTATCCCATAGAAATGTCTCCATTAGCCAAAAAGCATCGTTCTAAACCTGGTTTAGTGGAGCGTTTTGAGGTAATATGCAATGGTAAAGAAATATGTAATTCTTTCTCTGAACTTAACGATCCCATTGACCAAAGAGCGCGTTTTATGGAGCAGTTAGAGTTAGGTAAGCGTGGCGATGATGAGGCTATGGTGTTAGATGAGGATTTTTTAAGGGCGTTAGAATTTGGTATGCCGCCCACGGCAGGCTTGGGTATAGGTATAGACCGTTTAACGATGATTATGACGAATTCTGCTTCTATACAAGAGGTGTTATTGTTTCCACACATGCGCCCCGAGCAAGGTCATACGTTGTAGCGTAGTAAATAACGTTTTTTTATGTATTTTTTTATTTTTTTGGGCGTGCCCTTGTGGGCGTTTCGCTATTGCTCATGCCCACAAGGTCGGCGTGCTACGGGCTAACGGTGCTGCGCCCCACCCGCC
>JANWVE010000150.1 GCA_025057675.1 Bacteroidia bacterium | reverse complement strand
AAGATATATTTAGAAACAAGGTAAAACATCAAAACGCTGCTGCGTGAGGGATACGAAGCATGCCGTTAGGCAGTGCGCAGCGCAGCGTAGCACCGAGCGTGAGCGCAGTGCGCAGTAGCCCGACCCGAAGCGCAGCGAAGGGGCACGCCCAAAAATAAAATTATTTTTTAGACTTAATATATTAACTCTATTTTTACTTACACAAATTTACACAAAGTCATCTTTGAAGATTGGATTTTAATTTTTCTGGGTGTGTCCTTGTGAGCGTTTCGCTTTGCTCATGCCCCCACACCACAAGGACATACCCAAATAGTAAATCTGAAATTGAGTAAAAGTACGTTAGAAGTATTTATTTTTGTAAAGTTTGGGTATCTTGTAACAAATTGATTACATTCTGAGCAAGCTGCTGGGCTTGTTGATAATTTTTTGCTTCGGTATAAATACGCATAATAGGTTCTGTATTAGACTTACGGAGATGTATCCAGCTATCAGGAAAGTCTATTTTTATCCCGTCTGATGTGTTAAATTGTGCTTCGGGATAGATATTTTGTAGAGTATCTAGTATGCTTTCGAGATGGAGGTTAGAAGTTAAATTTATTTTTCCTTTGTACATATAATACTGCGGAAGATACGCTTTTATTTCGCTTAAATGCTGTTTTTTCTCAGCTACGTAACTTAGAAATAGAGCAATGCCTACTAAGGCATCTCGCCCGTAATGTAAATCAGGATAAATAATACCCCCGTTGCCTTCTCCACCGATAACGGCCTGAGTTCGTTTCATTTCTGCAACCACATTTACCTCGCCTACTGGCGCACTATAATACTGTCCACCCTTTTGAATAGTAATATCTCTCAAAGCACGGCTGGAGGACAAATTGCTCACAGTATTGCCCACTTTTTTAGATAAAACATAGTCCGCTACAGCCACCAAAGTATACTCCTCCCCAAACATACTACCGTCCTCGCAAATTAGCGCTAATCTATCCACATCAGGGTCTACTACTATACCCAAATCTGCTTTGTGTTGTACCACAGATTTACTAATTTGCGTAAGGTGTTCAGGTAATGGTTCGGGATTGTGTGCAAAATGTCCGTTAGGTTCGCAGTTAAGTTCAATTATGTGTGCTACCCCTAATGCTTTCAATAGGGCTGGGACCGCTATACCACCTGTACTGTTTATTCCATCAACGACTATAACAAAGTTTCGTTTTCTAATTAAGTCCTCTTTAACTAAGGGTAGAGATAAGATACGTTCAATATGTTTATTGATATAATTGGGTAGCGTTTTAACTGTTCCTATTTGGTCAATGCTTGCGAATGAAGTACTTTGCTGGGCATATTGTATAACTTTTTCGCCTTCTTGGGCGGAGATGAATTCGCCTTTATTATTGAGTAATTTAAGAGCGTTCCACTCTTTTGGGTTATGACTTGCTGTGATAATAATACCTCCATCTGCTTTTTCCATTATTACAGCCACTTCCACGGTTGGGGTAGTAGATAGCCCTAAGTGCAGGACCTGTACCCCCATTGCCATAAGAGTATTGATAACTAAACCTTCTACTATGACACCCGAGGATCGTCCATCTCTGCCGACTACGACAGTACAATCCTGTTTTTTGTGTTGTTCTTGACACCATTTTGCGTAGGCGGCTGTGAATTTAACAATATCAGTAGGTGTAAGATTCTGACCTGGAATACCCCCAATTGTACCTCTAATACCTGAAATAGATGTAATAAGTGCCATACAAAATAATCATTTATCTTTGAAGTTGTACTTTCCAAATTCTTTATTATCAATCCAAAGGCGGAGAATAGCTTCGTTATTTTGCTTTTGATTAGCAATTTTTGATAAACGCATCAGCGCAACTTTATTAAGAACAAACATGTTTCTACCCAAGCGGAGTTTATCTTCAGGGGATATAATGTTTTCTGAAACAATGTTGCCTGCATTATCTTCCATAGAGATACGGACTTTATCCACGGAAGTGTTTTCAGGTAAATAAAAACACAGCATTATTTCAAAACCTTTTATACTTTTTTTATACACAGGTTTGATATAAATAGGTTTTTTGACAATATCTAGCGTATCTTTGGGTTTAGAATTAATCTTATTAAGTACATGATATGCACGATAGGCGTTTACAACGCCGTATCCGTGAGAGGAGTCGGGGCTAAAGTGTTGGTCTGCGGTGGTAATAAGTGCGGTATATATTTCTTTCCATGTAGCATTTGGATTAGATTGTAGTAAGCAGGCTACGGCTGCGGTAGTTAAAGGACAGGCAAATGAAGTTCCATCTACATAGTCTTCACCTTTTTTGCCTTTAGATACTGCCACACTACCGCCCATGCTCATGACATCGGGTTTGATGCGTTTATCTGCGGTGGGTCCGTAGGAGCTAAAGCTGGTGCGCCAATTATCAGGGTCTACTGCACCTACGGAGATGACTGAGTCTGCATCAGCGGGGGTACTTATATAGTGCCAGCCGTTATCTCCCTCATTTCCAGCGGAGATGAGGACTATGATTCCCCTACGTACAGCCAAAGTAGCTGCCCTGCTTACAGGAGATACTTTACCGTTCAAATCTTTGTATTCATAACCTGTTTTATCATCAAAACGAGTGTAACCCAATGAAGAGGAGATAATTCTTGCGCCATTTTTGTAAGCCCACTCGGCACCAGCCACCCAGTTATCCTCTTCGGCACGGGTTTCGCTTCGGGCGTCTTCGGTTCGAGCTAATAAAAATTCGGCATCGAAAGCACCACCAATAAAACTTCCTTCAATATATCCTGCAATAGTAGATAGAACCTCTGAACCATGTTCATTTGTTTCATTGTACACATTTTCCTCTTTTTCTACAAAATCGTAAGTTTTGATGATGCGTTTCTTTTTACGCAGACGTTCAAAATAAGGGTTTTCATTGACATAAGGAAACCCACCATCCATTACACAAATGCGGATACCTTTGCCAGTGTAACCTAATTTATGAAGTTCTGTAATTTTAGTAAGTGCATTTTGTGTATAGGTAATTCCGTAGTCTTTCGGGGTAAGTTTTTTTACATCTTTTTCTTGCTCTTCTATGTATTTTTTAGGTGTATCGTGTTGTAATGTAGGTTTTACCTTATTTTTGTAGGCTTTATATTCGTTTTGTGTAATTACAGCTACGGGGCGAACATCTTGCACAAAAGTGAACTGTTCTATATACTTGACTTTGTCAGGGGTAAGGTATATGGTAACTGCATTAAGCCATGCAGATTCGGTTTCTATTCTACCCCATTGTTCAATTTGGTGTTTATAGTCGTTAAATACATCCGCATCCAGCCAAATATCTGAGTAAGTTTTAGCAGTTATATGAGGTTTATCTTTGAAGAATATCCAATATTTTTGGATAGGCGTTTTTGCCCATTGTATTGTAACTAAACACGTGCAAAATATGCAAGTCAAGGCTTTACAGAGATTCATTTTCATTTTTTTAACACAAAGTAAAATAAAAAAATCATATCTTGTGTTTTTATACTTGACATTTTATGCAGCGTAGCATTGTATGTAACGTAGGAGTATAAAGAATTTTGATGATAGGGTATTGTAATTATTTTATCTATATTTGGTGTAATCAAGTTTTTTTAATTTTTTTGGGCGTGTCCTTGCCCACGTCTCGCTACGCTCGTGTGGGCAAGGTCGGCGTGCTACGGGCTACGCTATCGCTGCGGTGCTGCGCCCCACCCGCCCACCCCCTGGGTAAGAGTAAAAGCGTGGGCGAGGGGCTTCGCACCAAGCCTGACGGCTTGCCCTCCGCATGCCTCACGCAAGAGGCTATCAAACTAAGTCCGCCTATTCAAACCTTTATCTTGTAAGTACCTTAAAATAAACGAAAAACAAGGTAAAGCTCATTTAATCAGGGTTAAAGGGTTGTAAAAAGTCCATGTATTCAAAGTTTAACCTTGCATGTGATTGAAAATCAATATAAAACAAGATAAAATGAATGTAATTAAAACAAAGTAAAAAATTTTAACCTTGTAAATACTTGATAATCAAATTCAAACAAGGTAAAGCGAAGATATGCATAAAAACAAGGTAAAGTATCAAAACGCAGCTCTGCGTGAGGCATGCGGAGGGTGCGTGAGCAGTGCGGAGCGCAGCGTAGCACCGAAGCGATAGCGCAGCCCGTAGCACGCCGACCCGAAGCGCAGCGAAGGGACACGCCCAAAAAATGAAAAATTATTCCTTAGACTTAACACGATAACAATAAATTACAAGCTTGGTTTTTATGTAAAAATACTACTTTATCAACCTATGGATATCTCGTTAGAAAGTTCATCTCGCTTATTTCCTGTGGTGTTAGGAAAATATTCACTTAATATCTTTCCTATTTTTTTAATTGCCTCTACGATACCTTGTGTATACTCCTCTTTTTTGAAGGATTTAATCAGGTTATCTTTAATTTCAACCCAATAATTAGGATTAATTTTTTCATATATGCCTTTGTCCCCAAGGATTGCCAGTTTGTGGTCTGCAACTGCAATATAAATCAAAACGCCGTTACGTTCTGTGGTCTGGGTCATTCCGAGCTGCTTAAAACACTGTTTAGCACGCGCATAAACCTCTTGGTTATGAGTAGTGTCTTCTATATGGATACGTAATTCAGCGGTAGTATTTGACTCTACCTCGCTAATAGTCTGAACGATAAGCGCCGTATCCAACTTTTTTAGAAGTTCTTTTGCAGGTGAGATAGTCTCTTTATTTTGAGGCTTAAGTATAAAATCTAATAAACGCACAAACAAAAATAACAAAAACAAACAGATTTATTACAACTACTTATCTCAACAAAATGAAAATTAGATTTTGATACTTTTTTGAGCGTGTCCCTCGCTGCGCAAAACTCTACCAATGTAAGTTTTTATTCATAAAGAACTTTTGAAAAAACCGATCTGTATTGTTAGGAATATGGTAAATAGCCGTTAATTTGTAAAATAATCCCTATGAATTGTACCTTACATCAGCTAAAAGTATTTCTCAAAGTAGTAGAAACAAGAAGCATTACCCGAGCCGCAGAAGAATTATGCTTAACGCAGCCCGCTGTTTCTATTCAAATTAAAAACTTTCAACACCAGTTTGACATCCCAATTATTGAAATGGTAGGCAAACAAATTCATATCACAGATTTTGGCCTAGAAGTAGCTAAAATTGCCCGAAAAATTATAGAAGACGCAGAACAACTTCAATATAAAACTTATGCATATAAGGGTCTGCTGGCAGGTAAACTAAAAATATCCGTAGTTTCCACAGGTAAGTATATTATACCTTATTACCTTGCAGATTTTAGCAAAATATACCCTAACATAGAACTGATAATTGATGTAACTAACCGAGCTAAACTATTAGAAAACTTAGAAAAACATCTCGTAGACATAGGATTGGTAGCAGTACCCGTACAGGAACTAAAAGTACAAGAGATGAAACTACTCCAAAATAAACTTTATCTTATGGCTAATGCTGATATGCCAGATGTTACCCCAACAATGGACTTTTCCAAAGTAATATGGATTTACAGAGAGTGGGGTTCTGCTAATAGAAAATTTATGGAAGATTTTTTACTCCACAATAACATCAAAGTTAGCCGAAAAATTGAACTTACTTCTAATGAAGCGGTAAAACAAGCAGTAATTGCAGGGCTAGGATATTCGGTTATGCCGTTTATTGGTAGCCATAATGAAATTAAATCGGGGATACTTAAAACCATTCCTTTTCAAGGACTCCCCATCATAACCGACTGGCGACTGATCTGGTTAGATAAAAGAGAAACCCCTCCCGTAGTAAATGCTTTTTTAGAGTACGTTTCTTTGTATAAACAAAAAATTTACAATACTTATTTTAGCCAATTTATAGATTAACTATGAGTATTTCTGTGGCAATTATCACCAAAAATGAAGAAAAGAACATCATACAATGTCTAAGGTCCGTACAATGGGCATCTGAAATTGTAGTGGTAGACTCTGGTAGTTCAGACAGTACGATCAGCTTAGCTCAGAGCATGGGAGCGAAGGTTTTTTACAGAGATTTTGATACTTACGGAGACCAAAAGCAATATGCCACTAACCAATGTACACAAGAGTGGGTTTTATCTATAGATGCGGATGAACGCATTCCTGACAAATTAGCCCTTGAAATTGAGCAAATCATTCGCAAAAACCCCAAAGAAAACGGTTTTTATCTCACACGGGTTAACTTTTTATATGGTAAACGGCTTAAGTATGGCGGTGTAGGGTCAGAAAAAATTTTGCGATTATTTAGAAAATCTTGCGCTATATATCAGAGCAGGGACTTACATGAGTATGTAGCCGTGCAAGGAAAGGTAGGATACCTCAAAAATTACTTTGAGCATCATTCTATTCCTGACTTAAACGTTCATTGGCAAAAAATTATGACCTACACAGATATTGAGGCTAGTCGAAAACCTAAATTCAGTTTTTGGCGATTAGTTTTTTTACCTTGGATTAAGTTCATAAAATTGTATATTTTGAAGTTAGGTTTTTTAGATGGTTACGAAGGATATATGTGGGCAAAAATGAGTTCATTATCTCGGAGCATACGAACTTTTAAGGCATATCAAAATGAGGTTAAGCATTAAGGATGTTAAATATTTGACTTTTTAGGGTAGTTTCGCAAAATTATTTTTTGGGCGTGTCCCTCGCTGCGCTCGGGTCGGCGTGCTGCGGGCTACGCTGACGCTTCGGTGCTTCGCTGC